>CAVCFM010000323.1:0-2877 GCA_963601305.1 bacterium
CGAGGAGGCTGATTTTGTGGCGCGCGATATCGCATCCGGTGTCCGGAGCGGTACATATGGGTATGGAGATTATGCTGTGCTTTACCGCACCAATGCGCAGTCACGACTGTTTGAGGAGCGTCTGATCGTCTCAAACATTCCGTATAAGATTGTGGGTGGTGTGAACTTCTACTCCAGGAAAGAGGTCAAGGACCTTCTGGCGTATTTGAAGACCATCGACAATGCGCAGGATGACCTGGCAGTTCGAAGGATTATCAATGTGCCAAAGCGTGGTATCGGCGCGACGACCATCAACCGTGTGATGGATTATGCGGATGCCTATGAGATTGGATTTTACGATGCCTTAAAGCGTGCGGAGGAGATTCCGTCCATGGGAAAAAGTGCGGCAAAAATCCGTCCTTTTGTGAATTTTATTCAGTCCATGCGCAGCAAACTGCCATATATTAGTATTGCAGACCTTCTTCGGGAGGTGATCGACGAGACTGGTTATATCAAAGAACTTGAGGCGGAGGGCACGGAGGAGGCAACCGCCCGCATTGAAAATATCGATGAGTTGCTGAACAAGGTCGTTGCCTATGAAGAGGGCGAAGAGGAGCCGACGCTTTCCGGATTTTTGGAGGAAGTGGCGCTGGTGGCAGATATTGACAGTCTTGAGGAAGGCAGTGAGTATGTGGTGCTTATGACACTGCACAGCGCCAAGGGACTGGAGTTCCCGAAGGTGTATTTAGCGGGCATGGAAGACGGTCTGTTCCCGAGCTATATGTCGATTACTTCCGATAATTCTATCGAAGAATTGGAGGAGGAGCGCCGCCTGGCTTATGTGGGTATCACCAGAGCGATGCGCGAGCTGACAATTACCTGTGCGAGACAGCGCATGGTGCGAGGAGAGACACAGTACAATAAAGTGTCCAGATTTGTAAAGGAGATCCCGGCTGAACTTTTAAGCGGAGAGATCCGCACACCGGCATACAAAAAAAGCGCCGAGTCACATGCAACATCGGAATTCCAGCGAAAAAGGACTGCGCCGGTGCGCAGACAGCCGTCCGGGCAGAGCATGCAGGCTAAGGCATTTGCATCTGCAAATACTGTGAAGGGAAGCTTAAGCTACGGTGTCGGCGACCGCGTTTCCCATATCAAATTCGGGCAGGGAACCGTGCGGGCAATCGTCGAAGGTGGCAGAGATTTTGAGGTTACAGTGGATTTTGATACTGCCGGAACCAAGAAAATGTTCGCCTCTTTTGCAAAGCTAAAAAAATTATAAAATACACCTGATTTATAAATTTTTTCTATGCCATTTGGAAAGAATATGGTATAATGTACCTAAGCATTGAGCAGTGCCAAGCATTGAATGCGCACGGAGCAAGGAGCCGTGCTTGCACGAGGCTCATTGCACGTGTGTCTTTGATGGTTGATAGGGCGAAAGCCCATAATGAGAAAATGCGAAGCATTTTCGAATAAGCGCTGCGAAAGCGTAGGCAGGACACAGGTCGCCAGGGCGAAAGCCCGTAATGAGCACTGCGAGTTATAATGTATATTGATAGTAACATTTTTATAGAAAGATTATTAGGAGGGCATCAAAATGAACAAGGTCGAAGAATTAATCAACATGTCAAAACTGAATGAGCTTCTGAACAAAAAAGAGGAAGAAGAGAAAAAATGTTCCAAGGTAGTATGGGTATTTGCAATTATCGGTGTGGTAGCAGCGATTGCAGGAATTGCCTATGCGGTATACCGTTTCTTTGCACCGGATTATCTGGAAGACTTTGAGGATGAATTCGAAGATGAATTCGATGACGACTTCTTTGATGATGAAGAAGAGGAGCCAGCAAAGCAGGAAGAAAAAGCAGAGAAAGCAGAAGACAAAGAAGAGACAACTGAAGAGTAGAACAGAAATGCTAAGGGCTGCAAATGCAGCCCTTTATTACGCTGTAGAGTAGAAAATAAAACCAGGAGAACGTAATGAAAAAAGGACAGATTATTGAAGGCGTGGTCGAGCGCGTAGATTTTCCAAATAAAGGAGTTGTTCCGACTGAAGAGGGAAGGACAGTCATTGTAAAAAATGCAATTCCGGGTCAGAAGGTGTCTGCATCGATTAATAAAGTGCGCAAGGGAAAATGTGAAGGCAGACTGTTGGAAGTCTTGGAAAAATCGCCGCTGGAACTGGATGAAGCGGGATGTGAGCATGCGGGGATCTGTGGCGGCTGCACATACCAGACTCTGCCCTATGAGGAGCAGCTTGCGTTAAAGCAGTCACAGGTAAAAAAACTGATTGATGATGTGATAGTCCCGGATAACAGGGATTATGAGTTCCTTGGAATCAAAGCGAGTCCGAGACAGCAGGCATACCGCAATAAGATGGAGTTTTCTTTTGGGGATGAATATAAGGATGGACCGCTGGCACTCGGCATGCATAAACGCGGCAGTTTTTACGATATTGTAAATGTTCCGGGGTGCCAGATTGTGGATGAGGATTTCCGGACGGTGCTCTCTGCAACACTCGATTTTTTTAAAGAAAGAGAAATCCCGTATTATCATAAGCTGCGACATACGGGATATCTCCGCCATCTGCTGGTAAGAAAAGCGGTAAAGACGGGCGAAATTCTTGTGGATCTGGTGACGACAACCAGCGTACCGGACGGTGTCGCCAATGAGGAAGAATTGTTAAATGCTTGGAAGGATGAACTGCTTGCGCAGGATTATCAGGGAACCATGACCGGTATCCTTCATACAAAAAACGACAGCGTGGCGGACACGGTCACAAATGAAGGTACAGACGTGCTGTACGGTCAGGATTTCTTCTATGAGGAATTGCTGGGGCTTCGATTTAAGATTGCGCCGTTTTCCTTTTTCCAGACCAATTCACTCGGAGCAGAGGTA
>CAVCFM010000324.1:0-12891 GCA_963601305.1 bacterium
GAGCAGTAAAAATCATTTTGAGGAGGAAGGCCTCCGGGATGACTTCGCCCTTCATAAAACTGCCGACCATGTTCATGCCAGCGCCGTTGTAGGTCTGGTCGCCGACAAGCAGTGTCAGAACGATGATGATGCATCCACCGACGACTGCGCGGACATACGGATTGGCAAAAAACTTTTTATAGAGAAATTCCGACTCGTGCAACAGGAGGCAGAACAAGATACTTACCAGCGCACAAAAAACAGCAAGCACCGATATGATGACTGCGGAGCGAATGGTAAAATTCGGCATCCCGACGATTGAAAAGTGTTCTGCGGAAATCCCAAATGATGACGCAATCCCGTGTGCGATCAGTGCTGCGATGACGCAGGGAACCAGGGCAGAGTAGTGCATGATGCCGACAGAAACCACTTCCATGGAAAAGACTGCGGCTGCCATAGGCGTTCCGAAGAGTGCGGAGAAAGCGGCACTCATACCGCACATGATCATGATGTGCTTGTCCTTCTCGTCAAAACCGAAGAGCCTGCCAAGTCCGTTGCCGATACTTCCGCCAAGCTGTAAGGCAGCTCCCTCCCTGCCGGCAGAACCACCGAACAGATGGGTGATCAAAGTGGAGATAAAAATAAGCGGCGCCATGCGCAGCGGGATCTCATCCTGGGACTGGATGGCGGAGAGCACCAGGTTGGTGCCGGAATCCTTCTCGTTGTGCGAGATGCGGTATAGTCCCACGATCATCAGACCACCGATGGGAAGCAGAAAAATCAACCAGGGATTCTTGGTGCGCATCAAAGTCACAAGAGACATGCCAAAATAAAACAGAGTTCCCACGGAACCGACGATGATCCCCGAGAGAATAGAGAAGACAACCCACTTAAAAGAGCGCAGCACACGCTCAAAACTGTGCTTTATCTTATGTTTGATAAGTTCCTTCATAACGATCAACAAACCTTTCTTTTTCACTAAACCTAATTAAATATTAGCATTTAGAAGAGGGATTTACAAGGGTTGCTGCGCAGTCTTTTACAAAACCTTCAGAAGTATCTGTTTGTGCAAAATAGATAAAAGCAGTTGACGTCACTTGTCAAAAATGTTGAAAAAAGCAAAAGGGTCTTGCTTTTTTTTGTATGCGGAAATATAATCTAACCATCGACTGAAAACGTTACCGGCAACAATACCGATAACATTACCGGGAACGTTTCACAAAACAAACCATTTTTAGGAGGGTCTTTTTATGAAAAGAAAAGTGTTATCCGTAATGCTTGCAACAGCAATGACAGCTACTTTATTTGCTGGATGCGGCGGCAGTGAAACAACAACAGACAGCAGCAACTCTGCGGCACCGGCAGGAACAGAGGCTTCCGGTTCCGGCGAGACGACAACAGCTGCATCTGGAGAGGGTTCTGTTTATTACCTGAACTTCAAACCAGAGCAGGATGAGGCATGGCAGGATTTAGCAGCAACTTACACCAAGCAGACCGGTGTGGATGTGACTGTTATCACAGCAGCGGACGGTACCTACGAGCAGACATTAAAATCCGAAATTGTCAAGACAGAGGCGCCTACCTTATTCCAGGTAAACGGACCGGTTGGTCTTGCAAGCTGGAAAGATTACTGCTTAGATTTATCTGACAGCGAGATTTATTCACACTTAACCAGCGATGATTATGCGCTGAAAAATGATAACGGCGAAGTTTCCGGTATCGCATATGTAATCGAGACATACGGTATCATTTACAACAAGACGATCTTAAATGATTACTGCACCATGGATAATGCAGTAGTGACATCCATCGATGAGATTGACAACTTTGAGACATTAAAAGCAGTAGCCGATGATATCCAGGCAAGATTAGACGAGATCAACGATACATTCGGCTATGATTTACAGGGTGCATTTACATCCGCAGGTATGGATGGTTCCTCCGACTGGAGATTTAAGACACACCTTGCAAACCTTCCAATCTTCTATGAGTACAAAGAAAAAGGAATTGATTCCACCGATGCGATCGAGGGAACCTACCTTGACAACTACAAACAGGTTTGGGATATGTACATCACAGATTCCACCTGCGATGCAGGATTACTTTCCAGCAAGACCGGTGATGAGGCTGAGTCCGAATTCGGTATGGAAGAGGCAGTGTTCTATCAGAATGGTACCTGGGAGTACGGTAATCTGACAAACGAGGATAACGGTTATCTGGTAACCGCAGACGACCTTGGCATGATGCCAATCTACATTGGTGTAGAGGGCGAGGAAAATCAGGGACTCTGCACAGGTTCTGAGAACTACTGGTGTGTAAACAGCCAGGCATCCCCAGAGGACCAGCAGGCAACCTTAGATTTCTTAAACTGGGTGATCACTTCTGACGAAGGACGTGACTCCATGGCAAACGTGATGGGATTCACAACACCGTTTGATACATTCGCAGATGGATATGTAGCAGACAACGTATTTATCCAGGCAGATGCCGCTTACACAGCAGCCGGAAAATATTCCGTTACCTGGTGCTTCACCACAATGCCTTCTGAGAACTGGAAGAACGGCGTAGGCTCCGCATTACTTGAGTATGCACAGGGAACCGGCGACTGGGCAGGTGTTGAGAGCGCATTCGTTGATGGATGGGCTACCGAGTACAACGCAGTAAATAACTAGAATTAGCAATAAAGACTTATTGTCATGAATGAAAGGGTGGGGAGCAGACGCCCCACCCTGTTTTATGAGAGGATGAAAGATTATGGAGAAAGCGATCAAGAAATATTTTCCTATTTTTGCACTCCCGACTATAGTGGCATTTACAATGGGTTTTATAGTTCCTTTTCTTATGGGTATCTATTTATCATTTTGTGAATTTACGACAGTTACTGATGCAACATTTGTAGGATTCAAGAATTACATAAGAGTTTTTAGCGACCCGACGTTTATTCACGCACTCTGGTATACAGCGCTGTTTACCGTGGTATCGGTGCTTACCATCAATGTGTTCGCATTTATCATCGCGATGCTTTTAACAAAGGGAATTAGAGGAACAAATTTCTTCCGTACCGTATTCTTCATGCCGAACCTGATCGGTGGTATCGTATTAGGTTACATCTGGCAGATCTTATTAAATGGTATCCTTGCAAACTTCGGAAGAACGCTGACATACTCCGGGGCATATGGATTCTGGGGACTGATCGTTCTGATGAACTGGCAGCAGATTGGATATATGATGATCATCTATATCGCAGGTATCCAGAATGTGCCGGGAGAGCTGATCGAGGCTGCCAAGATTGACGGCGCGACAAACTGGCAGGTGTTAAAAAATGTCACGATCCCGATGGTTATGCCGTCTATCACGATCTGTACATTCTTAACACTGACGAACTCCTTTAAGCTGTTCGACCAGAACTTAGCACTGACAGCAGGAGAGCCGGCAAATAATTCCCAGATGCTGGCGTTAAATATTTTTGAAACCTTCTACACCAGAACCGGATGGGAGGGCGCCGGACAGGCGAAAGCGGTTATTTTCTTTATTATAGTGGCAGTGATCGCCATGGCACAGAACCGCATGACAAGAAAGAAGGAGGTACAGCAGTAATGGCAAAACAGTCAGACAATCAGGTGAGTGCTGTCAGAAAAGCCAAACACGGCTGGGCACTGACGTTATTCTTTTCCGTATTAACTGTATTTTATCTGTATCCGATTTTTCTTGTAGTCATCAATGCTTTTAAGAAAAAAGGATTTATCACCAAGGAACCCTTTGCACTGCCAAACGAGCGCTCGTTCTTCGCACTGAAAAACTTTGTAAACGGTGTGCAGAAGACCAACTTTTTTGCAGCGTTGGGCAACTCCGCGATCATCACCGTGGGTTCCGTGGCAGTGATCATTATCTGCACGTCCATGTGCGCATGGTACATCACAAGGGTAAAAAATAAATTTACATCCGCGATCTACACGTTGTGTCTGTTCTCGATGATCGTACCGTTCCAGATGGTCATGTTCTCCCTGTCAAAGCTGGCAAACATGATGCATCTGTCCAACCCGATCGGAATTATTGTCGTATACCTCGGATTTGGAGCAGGACTTGCGGTGTTTATGTTCTGTGGATTTGTAAAAAGTATTCCGCTTGAGATCGAGGAGGCGGCAATGATTGACGGCTGTACACCGATCCAGACATTTTTCCAGGTGGTGTTCCCAATCATGAAGCCGACCACGATCACCGTTGCGATTTTGCAGGCAATGTGGATCTGGAACGATTATCTGTTGCCGTATCTGGTGCTTGATCTGAAAAAATATAAGACTGTGCCGATCGTCATCCAGTATTTAAAGGGCGGATACGGTGCCGTCGACTGGGGCACGATGATGGCAATGCTGGTGCTCGCGATCATCCCGATCATTATTTTCTACATTGCGTGCCAGAAGTATATTATTGAGGGTGTAGTCGCAGGCGCAGTCAAAGGCTGATATTGCAAAATTTGGAAATTTGTGGCACAATCGAAGAAAAACCTATGGAGTGGCGTATGGTGACGATTAAGGATATAGCCCGGGAGTCTGGATACTCGGTCAGCACAGTTTCCAGAGTGTTAAATCACCGCAGCGATGTTAGCCCGGATGCCAAGAAAAAAATAGAAGAAGTGGTAGAAAAATTTCATTTTGTACCCAATAATAATGCAAAGCAATTAAAACAGAACAATTCGAAGTCCATCGGTGTCCTGGTCAAAGGTATCTCCAATATGCTGTTTGCCAGTATTGTGGAGGAAATCCAGAAGATGATCGAGAAGACGGAATACACGCTTGTGGTGTCCTATATCGACGAGGATGCGGACGAGGTGGAGCAGGCAATCCTGCTCTGCAGGGAGCGCAAACCGTTAGGTCTCTTATTCCTCGGAGGTAACCCGGAATACTTCAAACGCGGTTTTTCCGGCGTGGATGTGCCGTCGGTTCTGGTGACAAACCGGGCAGATGATATGGAGTTTCCGAATCTGTCCAGTGTGGCAACCGACGATGTGACAGCGGGCAAATGTGCGGTGGACGCATTGTTTGACGCCGGACATGAGAGGATCGGTATCCTCGGCGGTAATCTGGAAAAGTCCTACACCAGCCGCCAGCGTTTTAAGGGATGCGAGGCGAGCTTTGCGGAACACGGCAGGACGATCGACATGGCAAGATGCTACGAGAAGGCGCATTTCTCTTTTGACAGCGCCTACCGCGGGATGAACCGGCTGATTGAAAAATATCCGGATGTGACGGCGGTGTTTGCGATGTCGGATGTTATGGCGATCGGAGCAATCCGCGCACTGCGCGACAAGGGGTACGAGGTGCCGCAGGATATTTCCGTGATCGGGTTCGACGGGACTCCGTTGGCGGAGTATTACAATCCAAAGTTAGCGACCGTCAAGCAGCAGTACCAGACGTTGGCGACCAGAAGCGTCGAGATTTTATTTGGGCAGATTGAGTTAAAAAAGGATGCAATCTACGAGATGGTTCCCTTCGAACTGGTAAACGGCGAGAGCATCCGCGTGTTAGAAGGATAATTATTAGGAAGTGTTTGGAGGATAGAAAGTTATGAGAACCAGTGGTGTGTTGATGCATATTTCGTCCCTGCCTTCCCCCTACGGAATTGGTACCATGGGAAAGGAAGCGAGAAGATTTGCAGATTTTTTGGAAAAATCCGGTCAGAAATACTGGCAGATTCTTCCGATATGCCCGACGAGTTATGGGGATTCCCCGTATCAGTCGTTTTCCAGCTTTGCGGGCAACCCGTACTTTATTGATCTGGAGTACCTGTGTAAGGAGAAACTGCTCACGAAAAAGGAATGTGAGTCGTATCCGTGGGGCAAGAACCCGAAGAGAGTGGATTACGGGATCATGTATGACTCCCGTTACAAATTGTTAAAGCATGCATTTAAGCGTTTCGAAAAAAATGAACCGGCTGATTTTATAGAGTTCTGCGAAAAAGAGGCAGACTGGCTGGATGATTACGCACTTTTTATGGCATTAAAAGATGCCAACGGCGGCGTGGCATGGTTCTCATGGGAGAAGGAGTTAAAGACCAGGGAGGAGAGCGCACTGGATAAGGCGCGTGAAACCTATGCGAAGGACATCCGTTTTTACCAGATGTTACAGTATCTGTTTTTTAAGCAGTGGTGGGAGTTAAAGGATTACGTTAACGGGAAAGGCATTGAGATTATCGGCGATGTCCCAATCTACGTGGCAGGAGACAGTGCGGATGTCTGGGCGAACCCGGGACAGTTTTATCTGGACGAGAATCTCGACCCGATTGATGTGGCAGGATGCCCGCCGGATGCATTTTCCGAGGACGGACAGCTCTGGGGCAATCCGCTGTTCCGCTGGGATGAGATGAAAAAGGATGACTACAGCTGGTGGACCAAGCGCATCAAGGCGATGTCAAAGCTTTACGACATTGTGCGGATTGACCATTTCCGAGGATTTGACTCCTACTATGCGATCCCGGCGAAGGATACCACGGCAAGACGCGGGGAATGGCGCAAGGGACCTGGCATGGACTTGTTCCGCACCCTCGAGAAAAAGCTTGGCAGGTTAAATATTATCGTGGAGGACCTTGGATTTTTGACTCCATCCGTACTGGAACTGGTGGAGGAGTCCGGATTCCCGGGCATGAAGGTCATCCAGTTTGCATTTGACTCGAGAGAGGGAAGCAATTATCTGCCGCACACCTACAACAATCACTGTGTTGTGTATACAGGAACCCATGACAATGACACACTTCTCGGCTGGATGAAGACTGCACCGAAGGAAAGTGTAAAGTTTGCAAAAGAGTACTTGAATCTCACCAGGGAAGAAGGCTATAATTGGGGTATGATGCGCGGCGCGTGGGCGTCTGTGGGAGATATGGCGATCGTGCCAATGCAGGATCTGATCGGGCTTGGCAGTGAGGCACGCATGAATACACCGTCCACCCTTGGCGGTAACTGGCAGTGGCGGGCAACGTCCGAACAGATTAATGGCAAGACGGCAAAGCGCTTATACAAATATATGGAGATGTACGGCAGACTCCGCACAGACGAAAAAGCAGCGGAGTAAGCCGGAAGGGGCGATACGGTATGCTGTATTTTATTGTAAATGAAAAATCGAGAAGCGGTAAGGGCGCCGAGATCTGGCAGGAAGTGAAGGCGTCCCTTTCCGAAAAACAGATCAATTATCAGGCATGGACTACGGAGTACGCAGGACATGCCTTTTCCCTTGCCAAGGAGATCACAGGCCGCGATGAGGAGGATATCTGTCTGGTGGTTGTGGGCGGCGATGGCACGACAAACGAGGTCATCAATGGCATGGAGCATATGGAAAAGGTGCGTCTTGGGGTGATTCCCACCGGCTCCGGCAATGACCTAGCAAGAGGATTACATATCACGGGAACACCCACGGAGAATCTTGCACATCTTCTGGCGTGCAGCGAGAAACCCCGTGAGGAAAACCGGATGTTAGATCTGGGGCAGGTGAGCTGGAATGGCGGCAAGGAGCCAAGGCTGTTTATCATAAGCTCCGGTGTTGGTCTGGACGCGTTGGTGTGTAAAAAGGCGCTGAAGTCCAGGTTAAAGGATTTTCTCAATAAGATACATCTCGGCAAGCTGACCTACGTGGCGATCACGGTGCAGTCTTTATTTTCGATGCGGACTACGGATGCCCTGATGCAGTACCGTGCAGATGACGCGGCAACGAAAAAGCGCCTGCCGAAAACGATTTACATAGCGGCAATGAATTTTCCGATGGAGGGCGGCGGTGTGCCGATGGCGCCGAAGGCGGATGCGTCGGATGGGATGCTCTCGATGTGCAGCGCCAGCGGAATCCCGAAGTGGAGAACCTTTTTCTGTCTCCCGTTTCTGGTACTCGGCAAACATCTGTGGATCCGCGGTTTTGACGTGTACGATACAAAAAAGTGCAGGATCCGCTTAAAGGAGCCGATGGTGCTGCATGCAGACGGAGAGTACTGCGGGGATGTCACGGAAGTGACGTTTACCTGCCTGCCTCACAAATTATGCATGCTGCGTGAACCGGCAGCGGAAAATCAGTCATATTAGAAATACCCCTTTCATACATTTAAGTAAGTATGGAAGGGGTATTTTTATGGAAAACAGACCAGGGAGAGAGTTTGATCTATACAGTGATATCAGAGAGCGCACAAAAGGAGAGGTATACCTCGGAGTTGTAGGACCGGTCCGGACGGGAAAATCCACGTTTATCAAGCGCTTTATGGATTTGATGGTGCTGCCTTATATGGAAGATGTCTACAGCAAGGAGCGCACGATCGATGAGCTGCCCCAGTCGGCACAGGGCAAGACCATCATGACCACCGAGCCCAAATTTGTGCCGAAAGACGGAGCGGAGATCACATTGGAGGATGGCTCCAAGGTAAAGGTACGGCTGATCGACTGCGTGGGCTTTATGGTGGAGGGCGCCACCGGACATATGGAGGAGAACGGGAGCCGCATGGTAAAAACACCGTGGCTGGATTATGAGATCCCGTTTGTGGAGGCTGCCAGCATCGGCACGGAAAAGGTCATCAAAGACCATGCGACGATCGGAATCGTCGTGACGACGGACGGCACCATCGGGGAGTTAGAGCGGGCAAATTATATCGAAGCGGAGGAGCGCACGATCCGCGATCTGGAGAGCTTCGGCAAGCCGTATGTGATCGTCTTAAACTCCAGAAAACCTTACAGCGATGAGATGGTGCAGCTTGCGGAGGAGCTGCGGGGAAAATACGGCACAGCGGTTGTTCCGGCAAACTGCGAGCAGCTGCGCAGGGAGGATGTGCTGAAAATCTTAGAGCAGGTGCTCTATGAATTCCCGGTTGCGAGAGTCGAATTTTACATACCCAAATGGGCAGAAATGCTTCCGTTAGACCATCCGATGAAGGCGGAAGTGGTGCAGACGGCGTCTACAATTCTCTCCGGCATGCACAAGACGAAAGATGTCTACGCAATGGAAGTCACACCGGAACAGTATATTTCCAAGATCAAGCTGGAGGAGGTGGACCTTGCCACCGGCCGCGTGAAGATCAATATGGATATCGCAGAAAAATACTACTATGAAAATATGAGTGAACTGACGGGCGTGCCGATCCAGGGAGAGTACGAATTAATCTCGATGATAAAAGAGATGGCAGGGCGCAAGGTGGCCTATGAAAAAGTGGCAGATGCCATGGAGTCGGTGCAGATGAAAGGGTATGGCGTCGTGGGACCGGCATTGTCTGATATCCGTATGGAGGAGCCGGTATTGATCCGTCACGGCAACAAATTCGGCGTGAAGATGAAAGCCGTTTCCCCGTCCATCCACATGATAAAGGCAAATATCGAGACAGAGATTGCCCCGATCGTGGGAAGCGAGGAACAGGCAAACGACTTAATCTCCTATATCAAGGCAGGGCAGCAGAGCAGCGAGGGAGCCTGGGAAACCAATATTTTCGGAAAATCCATCGGCGAGCTGATGGAGGATGGAATCCGTGGCAAGATAGCAATGATGGATGATGAATGTCAGATGAAATTGCAGGACACCATGCAGAAAATTGTCAACGACAACAACGGCGGTATGGTCTGCATTATTATTTGAAAAAATTGTATAATAAAATACTTGCATTCTACAATGCAATGTGGTAAAGTGATAACAACGCAAAGGAGCGCATTGAAAAAGTCCCTTTGCGTTTTTTATTACTATTCAAGGAGGAGAATATTATGAAAAAAACCAGAGCAGTTTTGGCTATGTTGATGGCCGGAACAATGATGCTTGGTCTTGTTGGTTGTGGCGGAAGCAGTTCGTCGGATACACAGGCAACGGCCACAGGAACAGAGACAGGCAGCGCAGCAGATGCTGCAGCAGGAGCAGATGTTACAGCAAGTGCATCAGACATGAATGTAATGCTTGAGACTCCGGTCGAATCCCTCGACCCGCAGCAGGCAACAGACGGAACATCTTTTGAGGTGATCGCTGATTACACAGATGGATTGATGCAGATGGATGCAGATGGACAGGCTGTTCCGGCAATTGCAGAGAGTTACGAGGTTTCAGAGGATGGACTGACTTATACATTCCACCTTCGTACGGATGCGACATGGAGCAACGGCACTCCGGTTACCGCAGCAGATTTTGTATTTGGATGGCAGAGAGCCGTTGACCCGGAGGTTGCTTCCGAGTATGCATATATGTTAAGCGATATCGGCCAGATCAAAAACGCAGCAGAGATTATCGCAGGGGAGATGGATAAGAGCGAACTTGGCGTGACAGCAGTTGATGACAACACACTTCAGGTAGAGTTAAATGTACCGGTCAGCTACTTCCTTTCCCTGATGTATTTCCCAACATTCTATCCGGTCAATGAGGAGTTCTTCACCTCCTGCGGAGCTACATTTGCAACCAGCCCGGAGACAGTACTTTCCAATGGTGCTTTTGTGCTGGATTCCTACCAGCCTGCAGCAACAGCATTCCATTTGACTAAGAATGAAGACTATTATGATGCAGACCGGGTAAAACTTTCGGGATTAAGCTACCAGGTAATTCAGGATTCACAGCAGGCGTTGATGAGCTACCAGACAGGTGCGTTAGACACCACTTTGGTAAACGGTGAGCAGGTTGACCAGGTAAAAGATGACCCTGAATTCACAACAATCGGTGCAGGTTACTTATGGTATGTCAGCCCGAATATCAGTGAAGTGCCGGAGCTTGCAAACTTAAATGTACGTCTTGCAATGACCATGGCAATTGACCGTGAGTCTATCACAGCAGATGTGTTAAAAGATGGCTCCGCTGCAACTTATACAGCAGTGCCGATGCAGTTTGCAGCAGGACCGGATGGATCTGACTTCTCCGAAGACCAGACGAAGTTCTCAGATGTATGTGCATATGACGCAGAACAGGCAGCAGATTATTGGGCAAAAGGATTAGAGGAACTTGGTATCTCAGAACTGACATTAGACATGGTAGTAGATGCGGATGACGCGCCACAGAAAGTGGCACAGGTATTAAAAGAGCAGTGGGAGACAACACTTCCGGGACTTACCGTAAACCTTGTGGTTGAGCCGAAAAAGCAGAGAGTAGAAGATATGCAGAACGGTAATTTCCAGTTGGGTCTTACCCGTTGGGGACCGGACTATGCAGACCCGATGACCTATCTTGGAATGTGGGTGACAGACAACTCTAACAACTATGGTCTGTGGAGCAATGCCGACTACGATGCGATCATTGATGAGTGTACAACCGGTGACCTTTGCACAGACGCCGAGGGACGTTGGGAAAGACTTTATGACGCAGAGCAGATTGTGATGGATGATGCGGTGATCTTCCCACTTTACACACAGTGCAATGCAGAAATGCTTTCTTCTAAGGTAACCGGTGTCGAGTATCACCCGGTAGCATTAAACCGTGTATACAAAGATGCAGTAAAGACTGAATAAGAGATAGAACAAAGTTTGTTTTTGTAAGAGAGATACAGCCGCACTAAAGTGCAGAACTTTGGTGCGGCATTTTACTAATTAAGGAGGAGTAGAACGTGAAAAAATATGCACTTAAGCGAATTGTCACATCACTGTTTACACTGCTTGCAATTTTGCTCGTTCTGTTTATTTTAATGCAGTTGATGCCGGGTTCGCCGTTCAACGATGAGAAACTGAATGCTGACCAGAGAGAAGCACTGTATATGAAATACGGATTGGATGAGCCGGTTCCGGTACAGTTTTTCAAATATGTGGGCAACATGCTAAGAGGAGATTTGGGCGTCAGCTATAACATTTCCAAAAACACACCGATTTCTCAACTAATTCAGACAAGGCTTCCGATTTCAATCCGGATTGGAGGATATGCTGTGCTTATCGGAGCGGTGGTCGGGTTGCTGCTTGGTCTGCTTGCGGCGCTCAAACACGATACGATCTGGGATTCGCTGGCGACGATCATTTCAGTTATCGGTGTCTCAGTTCCGTCGTATGTGTTTGCACTGGCACTTAGCTATAACTTTGGATTCAAGCTGGGGTGGTTCCCGATGCTGTTTACGGAGAGCGACATTTTCGGCTCGAGTGTGCTGCCGAGTATATCGTTATCGATGTTTACGATGGCGTCGATCGCCCGTTTTACAAGAAGTGAGATGCTGGAAGTACTCGGAAGCGATTACATGCTGCTTGCAGAGAGTAAGGGAATTTCAGGGGCGGCGCTGATTTTTAAGCATGCACTGCGCAACGCGTTGATTCCCATTATTACGGTTCTTGCGCCATTGATCGTCGATTTGATGACAGGCTCGCTTGTCGTGGAAAAAATATTTGCCATACCGGGCGTCGGAAGTCTTCTGGTAAATGCGATACAGTCCAACGATTACAACGTGGTTATCGCGTTAAGCTTTATTTATTCTGCGATGTATATTGCCATTATGCTCGTGGTGGATATTCTCTATGGAATCATTGACCCGAGGATTCGTCTGGCAAAGAAAGGAGACTGATATGGCAGCACAGGAAAATACCATACATATGGGAAATGAAGCGGTCGGCTACATACCGGTCGAGACAGACTTTAGATGGAAACATACAGGCGGAGAGCTTGCGTTAGATGACAATTTTGCGGCACAGAGTTTTTGGAAGGATGTATTGATCCGTTATTTCAAAAAAATCAGTGCGGTAATTGGTTTGCTCCTGATTATTATTATCACCATTTTTGCGATAATCGGACCAGGCATGAATGATTACACGTATTCCGAGCAGTCGTTGACACAGAAAAACTTTGCACCAAGGGTAAAAGGCCTGGAAAAACTCGGCATCTTTGACGGCAGTGAGAGTATGAAAACGACGACTGGCAGCAAGGAGATTAACTATTACAAGGAAAAAGGGCTGGATGATCTTTATTACTGGTTCGGCAGCGACAATTTTGGACGTGATATCTGGACGCGTACCTGGTC
>CAVCFM010000325.1:0-5878 GCA_963601305.1 bacterium
GTGCGTGACCTGTTCAAGGAGGCACAGAAGCAGGCTCCGTGTATCATATTTATTGATGAGATCGATGCCATCGGTAAAAGCCGTGATTCCAGATACGGCGGCAACGATGAGCGTGAGCAGACATTGAATCAGCTGCTTGCAGAGATGGATGGTTTTGACACTTCCAAGGGACTTCTGATCTTAGCGGCAACCAACCGTCCGGAGATACTGGATAAGGCGCTGCTTCGTCCGGGACGTTTTGACCGCCGGATCATCGTGGATAAGCCGGATCTTAAAGGGCGTTTGGAGACGTTAAAAGTTCACTCCAAGGATGTTATGATGGATGAGACGGTAGATCTGGATGCACTGGCACTGGCAACAGCCGGACTCGTGGGTTCCGATCTTGCCAATATGATAAATGAAGCTGCCATCAACGCAGTTAAGAACAACCGTAAGTATGTCAACCAGTCGGATCTGTTCGATGCATTTGAATTAGTGGCAGTCGGCGGCAAGGAGAAGAAAGACCGCATCATGAGTGACAAGGAGCGCAAGATCGTGTCCTATCATGAGGTTGGACATGCGATGGTGACAGCCCTTCTTAAGAACACCGAACCGGTGCAGAAGATTACGATCGTACCGCGTACCATGGGAGCGCTTGGTTACACACTTCAGACTCCGGAGGAGGAGAAGTATTTACAGACCAAGGATGAACTGTTAGATAAGATCACGACCTATATGGCAGGACGTGCAGCTGAGATGCTGGTATTTAACTCAGCCACCAGCGGTGCGGCAAATGATATCGAAAGCGCCACAGCGATCGCGAGAGCGATGGTGACACAGTACGGTATGTCAGATAAGTTCGGTATGATGTGCCTGGCGACGAATGAGAACAAGTACCTCGATAATCATGCAGGACTGATCTGCGGTGAGGATACTGCCGCAGAGATTGACGGGGAAGTACTTTCCATTATCAATCATTCCTACGACGAGGCAATGCGCCTCCTGACAGAGAACCGTGAGGTGTTAGATAAGATATCCGACTACCTGTATGAGCACGAGACGATCACCGGCAAAGAGTTCATGAGAATTTTCCGCGAATTAAAAGGAATTCCGGAGCCGGAGGATGAGAAGGATAAGAAGACATTCTTTGAGCAGGCGGAGGAAGTCCGACAGGCAGAGGAAGTCAAGCAGGCAAAGGAAGCCAGACAGACAGCCGGCAGTTACATTGATGCAGTTGTGGACGACAACACCCAGGCAGCGGCGGATGATGTGCAGGCGGCGGACGGTGCGCAGGCAAAGACATATGATGCGCCGACAACAACAGACAATAATGGATGATGTTTTATGATGGTGAAGCATGTTTAATATTGAAGAAGAATTAAAAAAACTCCCGGATCAGCCGGGAGTTTACATTATGCATGACAGCCGGGATGCGATTATCTATATCGGCAAGGCGGTCAGCCTCAGAAAGCGGGTACATCAGTATTTTCAACCCAGCCATGATGAAGGCATTAAAAAAGCACAGATGGTAAAGCAGATAGCCAGATTCGAGTATATTATCACGGACTCTGAGTTGGAGGCGCTTGTGCTTGAGTGCAACCTGATCAAGGAGCACTGCCCAAAATACAATACGATGCTGCGGGATGATAAGACATACCCGTATATTAAAGTGACTCTCGGGGAGGATTTTCCGAGAGTTCTCTTTTCGCGTCAGCAGAAAAAGGACAAGTCGCGGTATTTCGGACCTTACACCAGTGCAGGTGCGGTAAAGGATACCATTGAGCTGGTCAACAAAATATATCAGCTCAGAACCTGTAACCGTAATCTGCCAAGGGATACCGGCAAGGACAGACCGTGCCTGAATTACCATATTCACCAGTGCATGGCTCCCTGCCAGGGCTACATCAGCAAGGAGGAATACCGGGAGCGCATCAATTCGGTGCTGGAATTTTTAAATGGTAATTATGCGCCGGTGTTAAAATCGCTGGAAGAAAAAATGAATCAGGCTTCCATGAATCTGGAGTTTGAGAAGGCGATCGAGTACCGGGAATTGTTGGGAAGCGTGCGCCAGATTGCCCAGAAGCAGAAGATTACCCACAACGATGGGGAGGACAAGGACATTATCGCGATCGCGGCAGACGAGCGGGATGCGGTCGTGCAGGTATTTTTTGTCCGGGATGGCAAGCTGATCGGCAGGGACCACTTTTATGTCAAGGTGGGAACTGAGGATGAAAAAGGACAGATACTGACGACTTTTATCAAACAGTTTTATTCGGGCACGCCGTTTGTACCCCGGGAGATTATGCTGCCGCAGGAGATTGAGGAGCAGGAAGTGTTAGCGGACTGGCTTTCGGAAAAGCGGGGAAGCCGTGTATACATTCGTGTTCCACAGAAGGGCATGAAGGAAAAGTTAGTGGAGCTGGCGCAGAAAAATGCAGAGCTGGTACTTTCCCAGGACCGCGAGAAGATGAAGCGGGAAGAGGGGCGCACCATCGGCGCGTTAAAGGAGATCGGCAGGCTGCTTGAGATGGATGATCTGTCGCGGGTGGAAGCGTTTGATATCTCCAATATCAGCGGATTTGAGACGGTCGGTTCCATGGTGGTCTATGAGAAGGGAAAGCCAAAGCGCAGTGATTACCGGAAGTTCAAGTTGAAGACAGTGACGGGACCGGATGACTATGCATCGATGTATGAGGTGCTCACCAGGCGCTTTACCCACGGAATGCAGGAGATGGAATCGTTAAAAGAACGTGAGATGGAGTCGGAGTATGGCAGTTTTACCAGATTTCCGGATCTTATCATGATGGATGGTGGTAGAGGACAGGTCAACATTGCACTGAAGGTGTTGGATGAGCTGCATCTGAACATCCCGGTCTGCGGCATGGTAAAAGATGATAACCACCGGACGAGGGGGCTTTATTTTAATAATGTAGAAATTCCCATCGACCGGCACAGCGAAGGGTTCAAGCTGATCACCAGAATTCAGGATGAGGCGCACCGTTTTGCCATTGAGTATCACCGCTCGCTGCGCAGCAAGGAGCAGGTACATTCACTGCTCGATGATATTGCAGGAATCGGACCGGCGAGAAGAAAAGCGCTGATGCGCAAGTATCAGTCATTGGATGCCATCAAGGCAGCCAGCGAGGAAGATCTTGCGGCGACGGAGACGATGAATGAGCAGGCGGCAAGAGCGGTGTATGAATATTTTCATAAGGATGAAAATATGGAGGAAACTGTGGATGGAGTGCACAGTGAAAACGCAGAGAAAACCGCGAATGGGGCAAGTTGAAGATTTGCGGGAAACATGCTATACTATGCGTGAGCATTGTATATGCTATGCGTAAGCATTGTATATGTTATAGGAATGGCACAAGGAGGATAAAGCATGAACGGGGTCAATAATGGGGTTAGTGTAACCAAGATTATGCAGCTGATGGATTTATATAATTTCCTGCCGGATATGGAGTTGAAGGGACATCGGATTATGATCAGTGATGTCAACCGTCCTGCACTGCAGCTGAGCGGATATTTTGAGCACTTTGAGCAGTCGAGGGTTCAGATTATCGGAACCGTAGAGTACACATATTTACAGCAGTTAGATGAGAAGCGCAGAGGGGAGATATACCGTGAATTTTTAGCATATGATATCCCGTGTGTGATTCTCTGCCGTGATTTGCAGCCGGATGAGCAGTTCCTTAAAATTGCAGAGGAAAACAACGTTCCGGTGCTCGGCACCAAGCGCAGCACATCAGAGTTTATGGCGGAGCTGATCATCCGTTTGAACGAGCAGTTAGCACCGTGCATCACCATTCACGGAGTGCTGGTAGATGTATATGGTGAGGGACTTCTTATCATGGGTGAGAGCGGTATCGGTAAAAGCGAGGCAGCGTTAGAGCTTGTGCGGCGCGGACATCGTCTGGTAACCGATGATGTGGTGGAGATCCGCCGCGTGGATGAGCAGACACTGATGGGAACATCGCCGGACATTACCCGTTACTTTATCGAACTTCGCGGTATTGGAATTATCGACGTTAAGACACTGTACGGTGTTGAGAGCGTCAAAGAAAAAATGAAGATTGACCTGGTTATCAAGTTGGAAGACTGGAAAAAGGACAATGAATATGACAGACTTGGCCTGGAAGAGGAATACACCGAATTCCTTGGCAATAAAGTCGTATGCCATTCACTGCCGATACGACCGGGTCGGAATCTTGCAGTTATTTGTGAGACGGCAGCAGTAAACCACAGACAGAAGAAGATGGGATACAATGCTGCACAGGAACTTTATCGCCGTGTTCAGGAGAACCTGACCAAGAAATCAGACGATGAGGAATAAAGTTAATAGTAGGAGACAGACAATGGAAAGAAAGAACGCATGGGAGAAATACCCGGAAGGAAGTAAAAGAGAGGAAGTATACAAGTTTGGGGAGAATTACCGCAAATTTATATCCAATTGTAAGACAGAGAGAGAATGTGTGACAGCTCTGGCAAAAGAAGCTGAGGAAGCCGGATTTGTGAATTTGGAGGAAGTGATCCGCAACAAGACCGCACTGAAGCCGGGAGCAAGAGTCTATGCCAACAATATGGGCAAGGGACTGGCACTGTTCGTGCTCGGAAAAGAGAGCATGGAGTCCGGTATGAACATCTTAGGCGCACATATCGATTCCCCGCGCATGGATTTAAAACAGGATCCATTATATGAGGATACCGATTTTGCAATGTTAGATACCCATTACTATGGCGGTATCAAGAAGTATCAGTGGGTAACCCTTCCGCTGGCACTGCACGGCGTGATCGCAAAAAAAGACGGCACATTGGTGCAGGTCAATGTCGGAGATAAGCCGGGCGACCCTGTATTTGGCGTGAGCGATCTGTTAATCCACCTTTCCGGTGAGCAGTTAGAGAAAAAAGGTGCCAAGATCATCGAGGGCGAGAACTTAGACCTGATCATCGGAAGTATCCCGATGCTTGCAGATGAGGATGACAAAGAGGCTGCCAAGGAAAAAGTCAAGGCTAATATCATGAAAATTCTTACCAAAGAATATGGTATAGAAGAGGAGGACTTCCTTTCCGCAGAGATCGAAGTGGTGCCGGCAGGAGAGGCAAGAGATTACGGATTTGACCGCAGCATGATCATGGGATACGGACACGATGACCGCGTGTGCGCATATCCGTCGTTTGAGGCGATTTTAGAGATGAAAGAGCCGGAGATCACCAGTGTATGCCTGCTGGTGGACAAAGAGGAGATCGGCAGTGTGGGCGCAAGCGGAATGCAGTCCCGTTTCTTCGAAAACACAGTGGCAGAGGTGATGAATGCAGCCGGAGATTATTCAGAGCTGGCAGTCAGACGTGCACTTGCCAATTCATCTGTGCTTTCCTCTGACGTATCAGCAGCATTTGACCCGAACTTCCCGTCTGTTATGACAAAGCGCAATGCCGCTTATTTTGGAAGAGGTCTTGTGTTCAACAAATACACCGGTTCCAGAGGTAAATCCGGTTCCAACGATGCAAACGCAGAGTATGTGGGAGCACTTCGCGCGATCATGGACAACAACGATGTGGCATTCCAGACCGCAGAGCTTGGAAAAGTAGACCAGGGCGGCGGCGGAACCATCGCGTACATTCTCGCAAACTATGGCATGCGTGTCATCGACAGTGGTGTTGCTGTATTAAATATGCATGCACCGTGGGAGATTATCAGTAAGGTAGATTTATATGAGGCATATCGCGGATATGTGGCATTTTTAAAGGATCAGAAATAGGAGTGACTATGAATCAGCAATTTATCGATGCATTAGAAAAAACAGCAGGACCCGTTTTAAAGCAGGAGCCGATGAAAAGACACACCACATTCCGTGTGGGTGGGCCGGCGGATATGCTGATTCAGCCAGACAAAGAC
>CAVCFM010000326.1:0-2402 GCA_963601305.1 bacterium
TGCCTATCTTTTTCACGTGCTCATTTTTTCACTTGTCTATCTTTTTGCTTACTCTTCTTAATTAAATCCGACCACTTTCTGTGATATCTTGTAGGCTGCGACTGAAATTTTTCTTCCGCCCCTGCCCGGCAGATTCATGGCATTGCCCATAATACCGGCGCGCAGATGATGGAACAGCCGCAGATCATGCTCCTTGATATAGCTCCACAGTTCGCGCTTTTTCTCAAGATTCTCCTCTGTGCCCGAACGGATCAGCATGATCGTCGAGATAACTGTGATAATCTCCAGATAATTGAACATATAGCGGCGCAGCTTGCGGTTAGGGATTTTCCACAGATCAAACTCATCCACCATAATCTTATTGACGCGGATCTGCTGGTCAATCCGGCTGATCATTACTTTTTCATTGACGGACTGGTCCTCGCGCCCGATATAATAACGGTAAAAATCGACATCCATATAATAGATATTGCGCACACTTGGGAGCGGCGTATACACATAGATGTTATCCACATAAAAGGTGTGTTTTGGCAGTTCCAATCCACATTCCCGCAGCAGTTTTGTACGATAGATCACGGAATGCATCAGTATGTACTGTCCTTTGCGGAAATGTCCCACATCGCTCCATGTAAAAAGCGTATCCTTCGGAAGTGCCGAATAGCGCATGACTTTTTTGTGCTTTGCGCCCTCCTTCTCATATACATAGTTGGCGATAAACATATCCAGGGTGTGTTCTCCACCTGCCAGCTCACGGAGTTTGTCTAAAATCTTGTGATAGGCTTCCTCGTCCACCCAGTCGTCACTGTCCACCACCTTAAAAAACAAGCCAGTGGCATTGCGTACACCTGCATTTACCGCCTCGCCATGTCCACCGTTCTCCTGATGTATCGCCCGGACAATCCCCGGATAGTCTCGCTCATATGCATCCGCGATCTCCGCCGTGCGGTCCTTGGAGCCATCATCTATCACCAGTATCTCCACGTCCTCGCCTCCCGGAAGCAAAGACTTGATACAGTTTTCCATATAACTTTCCGAATTATAACACGGAATAGCAAAGGTTAATAACTTCATGTTTCCCCCTTTTCTATGCAAAATGCATGTTATCCTTTGTTTTTTGCGCGTTTTTAGCACGCTCCTTTATTATACACACTTTAGCACTGCAAGCCAATCCATTTTTTGTTCACATTTTATTTACAGAATTCTAAAAAAATGGGCATAGGATAGCCATATTTGCATCCTATACTATGTTTACAGTCAAACAAGGAAGACAGTGAATCTCTTCACTTTCAATACACACAAACTTTTTCATATGAAAGGCCGGTGCATTTTTGCATCGGCTCCCTCTTTTTTTAAGCTTCTTTTTTAGGTTTCCTGTTCCCCAGGAAGAAGCATGTTTCCCTCTTTTCCAAGCTTAATGTTCACATATTCCGCATATGCCACAAACGCAGACGGAATCGCATAGCGCCGCATCGCGTCCTCCGCTTCCACGAGCAGGATGTCCGTCGGTTCCTCTTTTTCCTCGACAAGGATTGCATAGCCTTTCATCTGCCACTCTATATGTGAAAAAATATGCTTGGCATCCGCCAGCGGCTGAATACGGATTGGGGAAAATCCCATCTGCTTTACCGCAGCAAGCACCTCATCCTGTGACAGGTGCCCCTCCACATTCGGCAGTTCATAAAGACCTGCCAAAAGTCCTTTTTCCGGGCGTTTCCGGATTGCAACGCGGTCTCCGTCCCGCAGGATAAACACCGTGCGCTCCTCAATCCTGCGCGCCTTCGCCTTGCTTTTTACCGGAAGCTCATCAATTCTATTCAAAAGTCTCGCCGTGCACATTTCCTGCCACGGACATTTTTCACAGTACGGTGCGCCGTTTGGCACACAGACGGTAGCACCGAGCTCCATCAATGCCTGATTTAACGTACCCGGTATATTTTTCCCGGGCAGGGCATCCAGACATTCCTCCGATAACAGCCGTCCCGGTTCTTCTAAAATTGCAGTGTACAGCGCGAACAACGTCTGCTCCACGCTGTTGCGGAAGGACTGCTTCATAATATCCGTATCATCCCCGGTGAGTCTTGTGAGGATCCGGAGCACATTTCCGTCGACTGCCGGAGCCCCGATGCCGTAGGCGATGGACGCGATGGCGCCCGCCGTATAATGTCCGATCCCTTTTAACTGCAACAGCTCCTCATAATCTGCCGGAAGCCTGCCATCATGGTGTTCCATAACCTGTATCGCTGCCTCTTTCATATTGCGGACGCGGTTATAATACCCCAGTCCCTCCCATAATTTCAGCAGCTCATCCTCCGGACAGGATGCCAGGGCAGCCACATCCGGCAGGCGTTTTATAAATCTTGCAAAGTATGGCTTAACCGCCTCCACCCTCGTCTGTTGCAGCA
>CAVCFM010000327.1:0-7856 GCA_963601305.1 bacterium
CAAGATGTTTCATGACGCATTGGTGCCTTTCGCAGAAAGGCGGATTATAAAAATGAAAAAGATAATAGCAATTTTACTGACAGCAATGATGACATTGAATTTAGCTGCGTGTGGAAGTGAAGCAGCATCGGAAAACTCTTCTGACACAGAAAATGTTGCGGTTTCTTCTACCGAAACCGAAGAAGAGACAACTGGAGAGACTAAGATAATTACCGACCATGCAGGTAATCAGGTAGAAATACCGACAGAGATAAACAGCATTATACTTGGCAGTGTATATCCGATTGCCTCTGTACTCACGGTTTATCTTGGAAGTGCAGAAAAGATAAAAGGAATACATCCGGTATCGATGAGTGCCGCAGAAAACGGACTATTGGGGGAATTATATCCTGAGATTCTGGATGCGGAGACAGGATATATCAACGGCGATGAGATTAATGTCGAGGAAGTATTAAAATTAGATCCGGACATTGCAATCGGTGTGACAAAGGATCAGGCAGAGGTATTGGCAGAGGCAGGAATTCCGGCTGTTGTCGTATCACCTTCCGCATGGGAATACGATGTACTTGAGACATATAATCAATGGGTTGATCTATTAGATCAGATTTTTGGACAGAGTGAAATCAGTGAACGTGTATCTACATACAGTCAGGAAGCATATGATTCCATTCAGGAAAGAGTATCCACTCTCAGCAGCGATGAGAAAAAGAAGGTTCTGATCTTATTCAAATATGACGAAAGCGCCATGATCACCTCCGGTCCAAATTTCTTTGGACAGAATTGGTGTGATTCCGTGGGTGCGATCAATGTTGCGGAAGAAATTGCAGACGGAAGCACCGTGGCGATCAATATGGAACAGGTATATGAGTGGAATCCGGATATCATTATCATCACAAACTTTACCGGAACCCAGCCGGAGGATTTATACAATAATGCTATCGGTGGAGATGACTGGAGTACAGTGAATGCAGTAAAAAACGGACAGGTATATAAGATGCCGCTTGGACTTTACCGGACCTTTACACCGGGTGCAGACACACCGGTAACATTACAGTGGTTCGCAAAGACCGTATATCCGGAGTTATTTTCCGATATCGATGTAGAAGAAGTAACACGGGCATATTTTAGCGACTATTACGGTGTGGAAGTGACAGATACCCAGCTTGAAAAAATGTATCACCCGTCAAGCGCAGGAGCAGATGGACTATAGGAGGAAGGACGTTGAATAGTCGTATGAAAAATAAAATCTGGACAATCGGAATTCTGGTCACTCTGCTTTTATGCATGCTAGGTGCAATCGCAATTGGAAGATACTCCATCACCATCGGACAGATTATAAACACCTTATTGCCGGAGAAACTTGCATTTGCAGAGGTGGATGAAAATGTCCGGACCGTTATTTATAATATACGGCTGCCAAGGGTATTGATGGCCGTGCTTGCCGGAAGCGGACTCGCAATCTCCGGCGCGGCTTTTCAAAGTCTGTTTTCAAATCCGTTGGCTACCCCTGATACACTGGGGGTAGCTACCGGAACATCCTTTGGAGCTACGCTTGGGATTATGCTGGGTTTCAACTCCTTTGGCATACAGGTGTCTGCCTTCATATTTGGAATTATCTGTGTGATATTAGTGTATTTTATCAGCAGGATCCATGGACAGAGCAATATGATCATGATCATTCTGGCGGGAATGGTAATCGGGTCTTTATTCGAGGCAATGGTATCTCTGATAAAATATACGGCAGATCCACAGGATGAACTGCCACAGATTACCTTTTGGTTAATGGGAAGTATGTCGGGGATCGATCTTCATGACCTGATGCTTGGGAGTCCATTTATATTAGCCGGTATCACCATAATATTTGTACTCCGCTGGAAAATGAATATGTTATCCCTTCATGAGGACGAAGCAAAATCCTTGGGTGTAAATGTCCAGGTGGTCCGCATGTTTGTCATAGCGGCGGCAACATTGATTACCGCATCCGTGGTTTCTGTGTGCGGAAAAATAGGATGGGTTGGATTATTAATTCCGCATATCTCCCGTATGATATTTGGAAATAACAATAAAAATGTGATACCTGCCAGTATAGGATTAGGTGCAGTTTTCATGGTAGTAATTGATACGATCGCGCGGAGTGCAACAGCAGCGGAAATTCCAATCTCTATATTGACAGCTGTGGTAGGAGCTCCGTTTTTTATTATTCTGTTAAGAAAGACAGGGGGGATCAATGCATGAAATTTACGGTAGAAGATGGGTGTTTTACATATCCGGGAGGACGTCAGGTATTAAATCACATCAATTTTGATGTGGATCAAAAAGAGATATTATCTATTTTGGGGTCCAATGGTGTTGGAAAGACGACTCTCTTAAAATGCACACTCGGATTGCTGCATTGGCATAGCGGGGAGACAAAAATTGACGGAAAAAATATCCGGGAAATGAAGCACGGTGATATCTGGCGCAATATCGGATATGTACCTCAGGCAAAATTATCTGCATTCGCGTATACGGTGGATGAGATGGTGCTTCTCGGGAGAAACAGTCATTTGAAAATGCTGGAGCAGCCCGGAAAAAGGGACATGGAAATTGCAAAAGAGTGTATGAAACGTATCGGTATAGATTATTTAAGTGGAAAACTTTGCAGCAAGATCAGCGGCGGTGAGCTTCAGATGGTATTGATCGCGAGAGCACTGGCGGCAGACCCTAAATTGCTGATATTGGATGAGCCGGAATCAAATCTGGACTTTAAGAATCAGTTGATTGTGATGGAGACCATTAAAAATCTGCGGGATGAAGAGGGAATATCTTCAATCGTAAATACACACTATCCGGAGCATGCCATCTCCATATCCGATAAAGCGTTGATCTTAAACAGGGACGGCAGCAGTGTATTTGGGGAGAAAGACAGTACCATCATAGAAAAACATCTGGAAAAGGCCTTCGGAGTAAATGTAAAAATAAAAGATTTTTATTTTAGCGAGAAAAAATATACGTGTGTTCTCCCGATAGCCATTTCCCATGGAGGGCGGGAATATGCTTGATATGAACCGGACAATTTCGGAAAACTTAAAAAATCCTATGTTAAAGGAATTTATGGAAACGCAGGGATTTGAGATAAATGAAAACAGCAAAATCATGAAGCTGCTGACTCTGCGAAATGTACTCGGACTTAGAAACATAGAGGAAGAATCCTTTGAAAAAGAATATTGCGCCTATATTGCCGGGGAAAATCAGATCCATCATACGGTAGAGAACAAAGATTACCTTCTATATGGCAGAATACCCTGTGTCGTGCAGCTACCGGTACAGGAAATGTTAGATAAAACAGGTAAGGGAACAGAGGACTATAACATTGCGTTGGCGGAGTTTGGAAAGGAATGGTTAGAGGAAGCATTTTCCATCAAAAAGCCATCAATTCTTATGGGAACGGGAATCGAGGGAATGGTTATCCGAAAAGAACTTATGAATGGGGAATACGGCATAGAAGCAGAAAAAATGCCTTATCACAGAGATTTTTCGGGCATGGAGGATCCAAAGGGAAAATTTTATATTTTGACGGCAATTCCTCTTGTCATGGTCATTGACGAGCGAGCGTCAGATGGAAGAAAAATTCCCCATACGATGGAAGAACTGTTGGAGGAGAGCTATCGGGATGCCATAGTGTATCCGGATGATGGACACATGTTAGACAGCATTATGCTGACTTATTTTTATCAGAAAAACGGATATGAAGGTGTACGCCGGTTCCGCGAAAACACAATTACAGGGGTCCATCCGTCCCAGATGATAAAACCCGGCGGGCTGGAACAAAAACCGTTTATCATGTTGATGCCATGGATTTTTGCACAGATCAAGGCAAAGGAAAATGGAATGAAACTGATATGGCCAGAAGACGGTGCTCCTATTTTGCCGTTAGTCATTACCAGAAAAGAAAAATTAAGCCAGAGAGAAAACGATTTATTTGAAACCGTAACAGGAAGACAGATGGGAAAAATATTCCGCACACAGGGATTTTTTCCATCCAATTGCCCAGGCGTGGAAAATAATCTTCCGGGAAAACTTGCATTTGTGGGATGGGATTTTATTTATCGAGATGATCTGGGAGACATTATCAAAGAGTGTAAAAAAATTATGAAAGGGTAGAGGAAAGAATATGCAGCTGATCACAGTCGCCGGACCACCGGCCAGCGGAAAAACATCCGTGTTGTTAAAAACGATTGGTCATTTAAAAGAAATGAACTACCATGTGGGAATTGTCAAATTCGACTGTCTACAGACAGAAGACGACGAGCTTTTTCGGAAAAATAATATTACTGCAAGAAAAGGATTATCCATGGAGCTTTGCCCGGATCATTTTTTTATCACCAATATTGAAGATATGTGCGAATGGGGAGAAAATCAACAGTTTGATGTGTTGTTCAGTGAGAGTGCGGGTTTATGCAACCGCTGTTCACCACATATACAAAATGTGCCGTCTATCTGTGTGATCGATCAGCTGAGTGGAATTCATGCGCCGCAGAAAATAGGACCGATGTTAAAGATGGCGGATATTGTGGTCATCACAAAGGGAGACATTGTATCCCAGGCAGAGAGGGAAGTTTTTTCAATGAAAGTACAATACATGAATCCACGGGCAGAGATATTTCGGGTAAACGGTCTGACAGGGCAGGGAACCCAGCAGCTTGCAAAGAGACTTGTAAAGCAGACTGGTTCCACGGAAGTCACTGGAGGAAAATTGCGTTTTCCAATGCCCATGGCGCTGTGCTCTTACTGTCTTGGTGAGACAAGGATCGGCAGGGAGTATCAGATTGGAAATGTAAAAAAAGTAAAACAGGAGACGGTATGAATCAGAAAATAGAAGAATATTTGCAGATGCCTCTTGGGGAACTATTCTCAAAATACGGTTTTGTCCGTGAATATCTCGCAGGATACGGCTGTGAGTATCAGGAAAAGCAATCGATTGTGGAATATGTCAGAGAAGAAAAAGAAGAATTTTTTGAAAATCTCCGCATGACAAAAGAAGATTTTCTGGAAGATTTCCGCACATATCTTGAGGAAATCCAAAAACTGTCGGGGCTAGAGGAGAACATTATTGATTTTCTTACAATTCTTCCGGGGCATGATAAAAACAACAACCCCGAAGCATTTGAAGAGATCACATTGCACAAGGGAAGTATCACAGCGTTAGTGGGAAAAACAGGAAGCGGAAAATCCAGACTTTTAGAAGATATTGAGTGGGTGGCAGCAGGGGATACCCCCACCGGCAGACAGATACTTTTAAACGGCAGGCAGGGGGAGCGCAACGAAGTAGGGAGAAAAAAGCGAAAAATGATCGCGCAGCTTTCACAAAATATGAATTTTGTGCTGGATATGTCGGTGGAGGAATTTCTTCGCATGCATACAGCCTGTTTTTCAATGGAAGTAGAGCAGGAAACAGATATCTTAATCGAAAAAGTATTCCAAATGGCAAATGAATTATCCGGAGAGCCCTTTGAAAAAGAAATTTCAATAAACCGCTTAAGCGGCGGGCAGTCAAGAGCGCTGATGATCGCAGACTGCGCAATCTTGTCGGAGTCTCCGGTTATTTTGATCGATGAAATTGAAAATGCCGGGATTAACAGACGCCGGGCACTGGAATTATTGACCGGAGAAGATAAAATTGTCATAATTGCTACCCATGATCCGGTTTTGGCTTTACTGTCAAACCGCAGGCTTGTAATCGACAACGGAGGAATTCGTGAAGTCATTGAAAATGGTGAGGAAGAAAAAGAAATCCTGCAGCAGCTTGAGCAGATGGATGCAATTCATTCCCAGATCCGGGAACAGATACGAAATGGAAAGAAACTATTTCTCAAAAATGAATAACTCTTGAAGAACAGCAAACCAAGTGATATATTAGGTTCTGGGTGGTATTTCCGGCATAGAAAACCATACCAGAACTTTTTATTTTATAGAAAAGAGAATAAAACTAGAAAAGACCGCTTGTATCCGTATGGAATGAGACTGTCGCATGCCGCTTCCGAAAGGGGGTCGTGTATGCAAATAGGTTTTATTGGCGCCGGTAAGGTCGGCGTATCACTAGGAAAATATTTTAAAGAAAAGGGTCTGCAAGTAGGAGGATTCTACAGCAGAAGCTCCGAGTCTGCCGCATGGGCGGCAACATTTACAAACACAATACACTATAAGAGTTTAGAAGAAATCATAAGCAGCTGCGACATGATTTTTTTTACCGTGCCCGATGATGCCATTGCATCTGTCTGGGAGGAGGCAAAGCCATTTGTCTCCGGTAAAATTATCGCTCATTGTAGTGGTCTTCACAGTTCAAAAATCTTTTCTGAAATGGCGAGTACGAAAAGTATCGCTTATTCCATTCACCCGCTTTGTGCCATAAGCGACCGGGAACATTCCTGGGAGAAGCTTTCGGATACATTGTTTACCATCGAGGGTGGAAATCAAAACGGACAATCTGATATAGGACAGGATGTAGATATTCCCGGGATGTTTAAAAATATGGGAAATTGTATCTGTATTGTCTCAGCAGAAAACAAGGCAAAATATCATGCTGCGGCATCCTTGGCATCCAATCATATGACAGCAGTTTTTTCCATGGCGAAGGAGCTGTTTATGGAATGTGGTTTTATCGAAATGCGGGCCGAGGAAGAGCTTTATAAGTTAGCGAGCGGAAACCTTAATAATATTTTATTGCAGGGGTGTACCGATTCTCTGACGGGTCCCGTTGAAAGGGGCGATTGTGCGACCATAGAAAAACATCTTCAGGTACTGAAGGGAGATATAAAGCGCGCTTATCTTGCCAATGCAAGACAGTTGATAAAAATTGCCCAGGGAAAAAACGCAGAGCGGGACTATCAGAAAATGTGGAAATTAATAGAAAAGGAGCAAATATGAAGAACACAGTATTAACATTACAGAAGCAGAAGGAAGAAAAAGACAAGATTGTCATGGTGACAGCTTACGATTACACGACAGCAAAGATCATGGATGAGGCAGGGGTCAACACCATTTTAGTCGGGGATTCCCTGGGAATGGTAATGCTCGGCTACGAGGATACGCTGTCCGTTACGATGGAGGACATGATCCATCACACCGCAGCGGTATCCCGCGGCGCAAAAGATGCGTTTATCGTGGCAGATATGCCGTTTATGTCTTACCAGACATCAGTCTATGATGCGGTGGTCAATGCGGGACGCCTGATGAAAGAGGGACGCGCCAATGCGGTCAAATTAGAGGGCGGCGTGGAATTTGCGCCTCACATCGAAGCAATCGTAAAAGCATCCATTCCGGTAGTGGCACACATTGGACTGACACCGCAGTCGGTCAATGCCTTTGGCGGATTTAAGGTGCAGGGCAAGGATGTGGAAGCAGCAAAAAAATTAGTGGAGGATGCCAAGGCAGTGGAAGCGGCAGGCGCCTGCATGGTAGTCATGGAGTGTGTGCCGGCAAAACTGGCGAAAAAAATCTCCGAGGAACTCACCATTCCTACGATCGGGATCGGGGCAGGCCCGGACTGCGACGGACAGGTGCTGGTATACCAGGATTTACTGGCAATGTACGGCGACTTCCGTCCGAAATTCGTAAAAGTATTTGCAAACGTGGGCGAAGTTATGACCGAGGGAGTCAAATCCTACATCCGGGAGACGAAAGAGGGTACATTCCCGGCAGAGCAGCACTGTTTTAAAATAGACGACTCCGTCATTGAAAAACTGTACTAATTTTTTTGACGAAATACTGCGTTGCGTTTAAACGTAAATTCCAGTAAACATGAGACATAGAAGAGAGGAAAAAGTTTGAAACAAATAAGTAGAGTACAGCCTAAAAATAAAGGGCATAGTAAACAA
>CAVCFM010000328.1:0-5870 GCA_963601305.1 bacterium
TGTAATGCGGTGGAGCGGGTTCAGCGAGATAACCGCATCCTGGAAAAATCCCTGCATAACCTGTGAGCTGTCTGTGGACGTGATTCCGCCCTGCAGCGAGGCATACATCCAGATGCCGGTCAGTGCAAATCCTAAGATTACCGCAAAAAGCACCTCAAAGATTCTTCTTCGCTGCCGGTATAAAATCCGAAAGATAACCAGAAATACAAGCAGCGCCAGTGCGATCATTCCCGCATATCCGGTGTGGCACAAGGTCATAAACACAAAGCAGATGGTAATCTGCGGAAGACTCTTCCACCGCCCGTCCAGCAGATAATCGTGCACATTTGCCACGAACAGCGGCAGAACCACCATACAGAGCGCTCTCGGCAGGTTTCCCTCCACAAAGATTGCAAGCAGATTGTTGGGCATAAAAAACCACAGCAGTCCGATCACAGCACCCATCCACGGTCTCTTGTGGCGGCACCCGATAAAAAACCACACGACGGCGCCCAAAAATGAGACTAATCCAAGAAAAATCAGGTATCCGCCAAAATAATCCCCACCGGCAAACGCCTGACACATCGCCAAATAGTAAACCGGCAGCGGCGCCCAGTAACGCATCATCTCCACACCGTTGTACCACATCGGGTCAAAAAGCGGGTACCAGTTCCCCTGTTTCATCTGCTGATACAGCACCGAACCTTTATAAATATGGCACATGGTATCCGAACCGGACGGGTAGACTCCGCTTTTTGATACCAGATACATGATCAGATACGACACCGCCGCATAACCGGCGATAATTGCCATGTAAGCAATGATTTTTCCAGCCTTCTTCATATCCAAAACTCCTGCGCTCCTAGTCTTCATTCAACACGCGGTTCAGCATATCGTCAATCAGATTTTCCAATATCTGATCGGACTGTTCCCGGATATCAGAAAGGTATTCCTCGTCTCTGGTATAACTGACCGCATAGCTTCTCGTCGGTGTCTCGCTTCCCTCGATACGCATCAGCTCGCCGCCCACATCCCGCATCAGCCTGCGCAGCTCCGTGCCAAAATAATCTACAATATTCTCCAGTGTCGGAACCAGCTTGTCAAACGGTTCGATATCGTTGAGTGTGTGGTCCTGATATTTGGCAAAAAAGTTCTCTGCCGCCTTTTCGTAGACATTGAACTCCATAAATTCGTTTCTCTCGACAAGGATATCCAGCGTCATTTCCCATGTATGCGGATGCACCTCTCCCTGCCGTCCGTTGATGATAATGCTGTGACTCGCATTGATATAGAACTTAAACCGGTATTCACGAAACAGTCTGCTTTCCATCGCCTGTCACCTCCTTGTATAATCTGGCAAATACTGCCTCCAGATACTCCTCGGGACGTTCTTCCAGCAGACGCCAGCCAGCCAGTTCTGCCCCCATCTGTGTTATCTGCTCTCTCCGCTCTTCGGATGTCATTTCCTCGCATCTTAAGCAGAGCAGAAGAATATATTCCTGATTCAAAATCACGCGGATGGTCCGCTTGTCAAGCAGCAGCTGTGCCTCCTCAAAAAACATTCTGCGTCTGGCACCTTCCGGACAACGGACAAGCAGCATGTGGAGCGGCCAGACATCTTTTTCTTCCATTTTCCGAAGTAACAGCGGAAGCGCCTTCGCGTGAAACGCTGTGTACTGCGGATGGAACAGCATATCCTTGGTCAGCTCGCTGTTTAACTTTTCTACCGTTGCAACCAGCTCCCGGTTCTCCCGCTCTGTGGCGGTGTAACGACGGTACCATTTTTCTGCCAGGATCACCAGGATCATTCCTCCGATCACGAGGAATACCAGCACCAGAATTCCCAGCAAAAACAGGCAGATCTTGGCACTCAGATACTCGTTCTGGTCTAGGATGGAATCCCGCCCTGTCAGAAGGCACAGATGATACTCGCCCCCATTGTAGGCAAACTTTGTGCCGGATGCCACATATACCTTGTCATTCATCTCGATCTTCGCATGCGTAACCTTATTTTCGGAAAGCTGCTGAATAAACGCATCCGCGCTTTTTGACGCATAATAGGTCTCTGTCGTAAAGCCTTTATACCGGTTGGTCTCCAGCACATCCTTGACAAAAATAATAGAGTCCTGCTCAGAGAGCGTCCAGTAGCGGTTGCTTGAGGTGTCAAGTGTCTCGAGAATATTCTGGATAATCTCTTCCTCCGCGCGGTCATCCTGCAGATTGATCTGGTCTAAGACAAGCTGCACATAACCGTCCTGCTGCGTTGCATAGATTTCAAGAATTCCGTTTTCATATTTATCGAGCTGCATTTTTGCAAGAATTCCCACCACCACAACAAATGCCAGGACCACGGCAAGCACCAGCCACGCATTGACATGTCCATCGCCTTTTTTTCGCTTCTTTAATGTCACAAAACGTTCCTCCATCTCACTCTTCTTCGTTGTTGACAAAGCTTCTGGCCCGTACAATCACTTTTTTAACCCGATTTACATCTCCCCGTATCACCTGTCGGAACGCTCCCTTTTCCTCGGAGAGCGTGCGTGTTTTCCAGGCACTGTCTGTATTGATACTATTGATAATTCCGGCAAAGCGGATAAAAAACACGACAAAATTAAAAAATGGCAGTATCGGCACGATCCACCACTGCGATGCGTAATAGCGCTGCACCTCGGGGAAATCCCGCAGGAATCCGATTGTGGAGAAAAAGTACAGATAACCGCACAGCGCATAAAGTCCGAATAAGATCGCGGTCGCAAGCAGAATGGTCTTTCCGGAATACCCGATAAACAACAGGCAGATCAGCGCAAGATACCAAATGATGCGCGGAAATGCAAAGGTGTGGTCGTACATCAGCGTCTTCACCGAGACATCGGAAAACATCTGCATGGTACGCATCTTCTTGCCGACAAACATCTGCGACACTTCCAGACTTCCCCTCTGCCAACGCTGGCGCTGTGTATACAGCTTATCCGCATCCTCGATCGGATCGACGAAAAAGATGGATTTCTCGCTCATGTAAATGCGCTCTCCCTGCAGATAGCGCATCTGGAATGTAATCTGCGTGTCCTCTGCAAGCGTCTCCGTGTTATACATTCTCGACTTTAAGATCGCAGATTTCCGGAATGCCGAAAATGCGCCAGAAACCGTATAGATCGCGTTCAGATCAGACGCATAATTGCGCCCCGCAAGGAATGCCTGTGCGTACTCCATAAATTCCATTTTGCGGAAAAGTCTCGCTCTGCCCCGCGGATACTGTTCCACAAGCTCCGGCTGTATCATGATCGCACCCGTCATGCAGTTGATCGAGAGGTCACTCTCAAACTTGTCGATCATATTGGTCAGTGCGCTCTTTTCCAGCACGCCGTCGCTGTCAATATGTATGATATATTTTCCCTCGCTGTTATAGAGGGCAAGATTAAGCGCCCTGGATTTGCCCTGCTCGGCGTTGAGCCACTGCATGATCAGATCCGGGTATTCATTCTGACACCGCTTATACACGCCAAAACTGTCATCTTTTCCCTGGTTGTTGACCAGGAAAATGCGTATCTGCCGGTTCGGATAATCGCAGTCATTGATGGAGCGGATACACGCCTCCAACGTATTCTGCGAGTTGTATACCGGAACAATGATCGATATCTCCGGATATAAGATCGGTTTGGGTACTTCCGGCGCAAATATCATGCGCTTAAGCAGAATGAAAAAACTTCCCACCGCCGGAATGATCTCCATGATCAGCGGAATGACGATCCATGCTGCCCAGAACACAAACGAATTCACCAGACGTTCAATGATTTCCATAGCTGAATCTTCCTATCTTCATACGAATAATCTGCGGTTTTGTAAACACATAAAAATAGAGGAGCACCGACAGCGCATAGAACACAAGTCGTCCCACGATCGTGTGCGCCATATAGTACACATCAATCCCCATAAAATGGATCATCTCACAGATAATGATGATTCGCAGTGCATTTGCCAGCATAATGTACCAGACTCCCATGATCCCTACAATGACGCGCTCCGGCACACTGTATACACGGAAAAAGGTAAGCAGCGATAAAAATGCCATAATCTCCACAATCCCGGAACACTCAAAATCAATCTGGAGCGTAACTGCCCCGGCTGCGGACTGGACAAATAAGATACCGTATTTGAAATAAGGGGAAAATGTATTTGTAAGTTTACCGATCAATCCGGCAAATGCAGCAACCGCTCTCGCAAGCGGTTCTGTCATCACCGGACGGATCCATATCATCATAAACAGAAAAAGCCCCATGGCACCAGCAAGATAATGCCAGAAATTAAGCTTTGCGCGCTCTGTCACCCACAACAGATAAAGCCAGATGAGCAAAAATATGACTGCAATTATATACTTCATTTAAAAACCCTGTTTCTTTCTTTTACGCTGCACGTAATATGCCACACCAACGCCTGCAAAACAAATGAGAAGTCCAAGCCATGTGCCGGTGGATGTACCCGCGGTTGTCACCCACTGCTGACCGATACGTCCCCACTGCGCCGATACGGTACGGATTTCATCCGCACTGATACCGAACTTTTCTGCCAGCAGCTTCAGATCAAACTCAAACTCCATATTGTCTTCCGATGCACCGATGGTCACATACATGCGGCCGTATACCGCATTTCCTTTTTCCGTAATCTCGGAAATATTGGTTGCCGACTTCCACCCGGTGGCATCTATCATATAAAACTCGTAGGTTCCGTATGCCAGTCCGGAAAGCTGTGGGGAATAATTGATATTACCCTGTGCATCCACTGCCACAAACTGCGGATAAAAATCTTTGCCGGAGTCCCCATTCAGGCGAATGGTAACCGCAGAGGTAAATTCACCGCCCGCCTCAGCAAGATGCGCAGACATATTGGTTACCACATGTGCATACAAAAGCCCGTTCGTAGAATAGAGCGCCCCTTCCGCATCCACTGTATTTTCGTGGGTACCGGCGGTCGCATACTGGATTAACGTATGCGGATAATATTCCCAGTCACCATAAGAACCGTCATATACAATTCCGTGGAACTCTTTGTCCGTGTCATCATCGGTTTCCTGAAGGTTTGCCACATCAGAAATCAATGTCTGGCTCTGATAAATTCCAAACGAGATCGTGCTCTTGTAAGACGGAAGTGCACTCGACGGAATAGAAACCTCCCACATATGCGGTGCTCCCATCCAATCGGTATTGTTGACAGCGACTGCTGCACCGTCAACACCGCTCACACTGCCGTTATTATTACGGCTGAGCTGTATTAATAACTGATAGCCGAGATCCGTCGTGATCACATACTGTCCATTGTTATAAGGTCCTGCCCCTGTCACGGAACCCCAGTCGCCGGTTCCGTCACCATTTCCATCGGACATAAAATAGAGATACACATAGTCTCCGTCCCATACCATGGCAACCTCGTCTACCGTGCTCCATCCTTTGCCCTCGTTGACAGAAGTCTTTGCCACCGGATCCCAGTCGGAAAAATCACCATCGATCGTGATCCCCTCGTAGCGGGTACGTCTGCTTTTAAGCAACTCCTCCGTATCCTCTTCCGTCTCCGTCACACTCTCCGTATCCTCTTCCGTCTCTGTCTCTGTATCCTCTTCCGTCTCTGTCTCCGTGTCCTCGGTCGCCTCTGTCTCCGTATCCTCGGTCGCCTCTGTCTCCGTGTCCTCGGTCACCTCTGTCTCCGTGTCCTCAGTTGCCTCACTTTCCGTGTCTTCGGTTGTCTCGGTCTCCGTTGTCTCGGTCTCGGACGAGGTCTCCTGTTTCTCTGTAGTCTCGCTCTCAGACGAGGTCTCCTGTTTCTCCGTTGTCTCTGTCTCGGATGAGGTCTCCTCAGTAGCTTCACTTTCCTTCTCAGACGAGGTCTCTGTCTCCGTCGTC
>CAVCFM010000329.1:0-2989 GCA_963601305.1 bacterium
AAAAATGCCAGTACGACACGGTCTGCTCCCAGAGACGGCTCGATGACATACGGGATATATCTCTCGTTCTTCTCATCGTCAAAGTAAGTCAGATCCTGACCGGATGTATTCTGATGCTGTGTTAAGTCGTAGTCGGTTCTGTCAGCAATACCCCACAGTTCTCCCCAGCCAAACGGGAATAAGAACTCGATGTCTGTGGTGCCCTTGCTATAGAAGCATAACTCTTCCGGATCGTGGTCACGCAGACGCATCTCGTCTTCCTTCATGCCAAGAGAAAGCAGCCAGTCACGGCAGAATGCTCTCCAGTACTGGAACCATTCCAGATCGGTTCCCGGCTCGCAGAAGAACTCTAACTCCATCTGCTCGAACTCGCGGGTACGGAAGGTAAAGTTACCCGGTGTGATCTCGTTACGGAAGGATTTACCAATCTGTCCGATACCGAACGGGATCTTCTTGCGGGAGGTTCTCTGTACGTTTTTAAAGTTGACAAAGATACCCTGTGCGGTCTCAGGTCTTAAATATACAGTGTTTTTCGCATCCTCGGTCACACCCTGGAATGTCTTAAACATCAGGTTGAACTGACGGATATCGGTAAAGTTGTGCTTGCCACAGCTTGGGCATGGAACCTGATGTTCCTCGATGAAGTTCTTCATCTCCTCCTGGCTCCAGCCATCCACGGAACCTTTTAACTCTACGTCATGCTCTGCTGCAAAATCCTCGATGATCTTGTCTGCGCGGAAACGCTCATGACACTCTTTACAATCCATCAACGGGTCTGCGAATCCACCCAGATGTCCGGATGCCACCCATGTCTGTGGGTTCATAAGAATGGCACAGTCCACACCTACATTGTATGGGTTCTCCTGGATAAACTTCTGCCACCAGGCTCTTTTTACATTGTTCTTCAACTCAACACCCAGGTTACCGTAGTCCCATGTATTTGCAAGTCCTCCGTAGATTTCAGATCCCGGATACACAAATCCTCTTGACTTTGCCAATGCTACAATTTTGTCCATTGATTTTTCCATTTTCAGTTTCCTCCTGTTTTCTGCCTCTATTTATATACGATAAAGGTATAGACCTCTGTCTCAAATGAATCATTATCTGCAATATAGGTTGTATCGTCATTGCTGTCTGTCACCGCATCTGCCGTCACCTCTGTAGCAGCCTCCTCGGTCGCCACCGCTTCATCCGCAGGCTCTGTCTCCACCAACGAATATCCGTCACGGATAGAAACCGTATTATTTCCAGTCAGCTTTACATTTTCCGTAGATACATAGCAGATTTTGCCTGCCACTTCAACATCTGTATTGGCCTTGATGATCACAACTTTCAAGCCATCTTCTGCATAGATTTCTTCCTTGGTGGCAGTTCCGGTCACTTCCCCGTCCTCCACCTTTGCGAACTCACCGTCATAAGTATAGCCATCTGCCAGAGATGCGACTACGGTTCCCTGATAAAGTTCAATCCCGTTAAATGTCGAATAGTCCTGCGTTGTCTTGTATTTCATCTGAAGCTTTGCGGTGCCATCCTCCACGGTAAGCTTCTCAACTTTTACTGAATCCTTACCGTTCTCGGTGTTATAATCCGCAACCTCTTCATCCACAAACGACTGCAGTTCCTCCGCGTCGTAGAAGCTCTCATCCAGAGACTCCACATCTATCGATGTCACGGCTCCCTTCTTGTCCACATAGACCAGATTATCATCTGATGCCAACGATGTTCCACAGCCCGCAAGCATTGTGGCACAAACCATCACACCCACGCCTGCCTTACACACTTTCTTCATTTTAATAAATCTCCATTCCTCTTACCTATCCAATGTTTTACATTATACTATTTCCATTGTCTGATTTCAACCGAAAATCTTTCCGCAAAAATACGGTACTTTTCACATATCAAGCTCCAGCATCCCCAGCGACTTGAACTTATGTCCAACGTACCGTTCCATATAACTTTTTAAGATTGCCTCAAACTGCGAGAGCACCTGTTCGCTCACCGCAAAATTGAAAAGCTTTTCCACACGGGAAGAAATAATATACTGCATGGTGTAAAGCGTGGATTCGTCCATGGGCAGCCGCCCCTTATAGGAGACGTTTCCATCCTTTTTTATACAATCCTCACAGACTGCGCCGCCGCGCTCCGTGACAAAATAAAAAAGCTGCTCCTCTTTTCCGCAGCTTAGGCAGGAAAAGACATTCGGACCTTCCCCGTTTACCGCCATCGCTTTCAATTCAAAAATGCAGCGCACCAGCCGGTTATCGTAAGCAGCACTCTCGAGCGCCCGAAGCGACTGGTACAATAATTTTAACATTTCCCGCTCATCATTGTTTTCCTGACAATAATAACCGGCAAATTCCAAAAAATAACATCCATAATATGTAGCTTCCAGATCCACCAATAATTCCCGGAAGTAATTCTGGATCGTCGCCTTGTAAACCGTGTAGGAATTTCTTCCTTCAAACAGTTCAAACTCCCCGAACGCAAAAGGGCTTGTGGCGGCGAGAAGCTGGCTGTTTGGTCTTCTCGCGCCTCTGGCAAATGCCGTAACTTTTCCCCTCTCCTTGGTGAGCAGCGTGATTCTCTTGTCATATTCTCCCATTGGCATTACATTTAAGACCATCCCGGTCACCACGATATTTTGTCCCATCCGGCCACTCTTCCTTACAATTCCAGGCTGCACTTACCTGCATCCGCTCTGACTCTGCACGCTTATAGCGCAGATAGTCATCCACTTTTCCTGACATCAAAAATGTATCCCAGGCTTCCTCCATCCTCGTACCTCCTGCCCTGCATGTGATTTTTCTCTACAGGATTAGAGTGTCCGCGGACGCCTTCCTTCATACCAGCAAAAAATTGGCAGATGCCTAAATCTCATCCTTATTATATCCAAAATTCTTGATCATGGAATCGCTGTCGCGCCAGTCTTTGCGCACCTTCACCCACAACTTTAAGTTCACCTGCGCCTCAAGTAAGCGCTCCATCTCAT
>CAVCFM010000330.1:0-3807 GCA_963601305.1 bacterium
GCGGTAGTAGGTGGCAATGTCACCATAATCCTTAGAGCGCTGATCCTTATTGTAGACGACCATGGAAATCGGTGTGCCGGTGGTTTTTCCTTCGAATACGCCGGAGAGGATTTCTACAGAGTCAGATTCCTGTCTTGGGGTTGTGTATCTGGACTGTCCCGGTTTCCTGCGGTCCAAAAATTGCTGGATATCCGCCTCGCAAAGCGATAAACCGGCAGGACATCCGTCCACGACCACGCCGAGCCCCTTTCCGTGGGACTCGCCCCATGTTGTTATTTTGAATATTGTTCCCAATGTCGAACCTGCCATTGTAATCCTCCTCGCAGCGATGTATTTTTAAAAGCTTTTTACATTATAAAAGATTTGACTTTTCGTGGCAATAAGAATATGCTAATATGGTTTTTGCAGAGAACTATGAAAATGGCAGAGATTGCAGGAGGGTTCCCATGGGTGAACGCTTTTTTGTAAAAAAAATAGAGAACCCCATTGACTGGACTGTGGAGGTGCCGGGGTCGAAGAGTATGACAAACCGCGCGCTTCTCATGGCGGCGCTACAGGATGGAGAAATCCATCTGTCAGGGGTACTTTTTTCGGATGATTCCAGACATTTTATCGGAAGTCTCAGTTCACTTGGATTTGAGGTGGCCTGTGACGAGGCGGCACACTGCGTTACCGTGACTGGATGTGGCGGGAAGATCCCGAAGAAATCTGCGACGATCGATGTGGGAAGCGCCGGGACGGCAGCACGGTTTCTGACGGCGATGCTGGGATTCTCGGATGGAACTTATACGATACAGGCTTCCGAGCAGATGAAAAAGCGTCCGATGCAGGAGCTGTTTGCGCTCCTTATAAATGCAGGCGCTAAGATCACCTATTTGGAAAAAGAGGGGCATCTGCCAGTGGAGATCTGTGGCATCGGGGCAGCGTGCGGGAAAAAGAGTGATTCCCCGATGGAATTAACGCTTGATATCAGCAAGAGCACACAGTTTTTAAGTGCGCTGCTTTTGATCTCCCCGATGATCCGGCAGGGACTTCACATCCACATTACCAGCGAGAAAAAGGACGGCTCCTATATCCGCATCACCAAAAATATGATGGCGGAATTTGGGGTGGAGGCTACTTTTGACGGGGAGAACTATCTTGTGCCGGGACATGCTTCTTATCACAGGGACGCTTATACGGTGGAGCCGGATATGTCGGCGGCGTGCTATTTTTACGGGGCGGCAGCCATCACCGGCGGGAAGGCGCTTGTGCGCCATGTACACCCGGACAATACCCAGGGGGATGTGAAGTTTCTCGGCGTGTTGGAACAGATGGGCTGTGTGGTGACAGATACGCCGGAGGGAATCGTTGTCACGGGTCCAGACGTGGGAGGATTGTCTGGTATCGATCTGGATATGAATGATTTTTCGGATCAGGCACTGACGCTGGCTGCGATAGCGCCATTTGCCAACAGTCCGGTACATATCCGCAATATTGCACATATCAGAGGGCAGGAGTGCGACAGGCTTCACGCCATGGCGATGGAGCTTGCGAGAGCACAGATCCGGGTGGAAGAGGAAGACGATGGAATTTGGATCTATCCGGGAGAGCCGAAGGCATGTGTGATAGAGACTTACGATGACCACCGGGTAGCGATGGCATTTTCACTGCTGGGACTTCGCGTGGAAGGCATTGTGATCGATAATCCAGGATGCTGCAAAAAGACGTTTGAAAATTATTTCGAACTGCTGGCATCGTTGACAGGAAGATAACAGCCTGGCATAAAAATAGAACGCCGGGCTATCGATAGTATAATTAGAAAGAGGAAATAGAAATGTACGAGTTATTGAAACAGGAGGGGCGCGCAAAACGCGGCGTGTTCCATACGGTGCACGGGGATATCCAGACACCGGTATTTATGAACGTTGGAACCGTGGCAGCCATCAAGGGAGCGGTATCTACCGAGGATTTGGAGCAGATTAAGTGTCAGGTGGAGTTGTCGAATACCTATCATCTGCATGTGCGCACCGGTGACAAACTGATCAAAGAGGTGGGCGGACTGCACAAGTTCATGTCCTGGAACCGTCCGATCCTTACCGATTCCGGCGGATTTCAGGTGTTTTCCTTAGCGGGACTGCGCAAGATCAAGGAGGAAGGCGTTTATTTCCATTCTCATATTGACGGAGCTAAGATTTTTATGGGACCGGAAGAGAGTATGCAGATCCAGTCAAACCTTGGCTCTACCATTGCGATGGCGTTCGATGAGTGCCCGCCGGCACTGGCAGAGCGCAAGTATGTTGAGGATTCGGTAGCCCGCACCACACGCTGGTTAGAGCGCTGCAAAAAGGAAATGGACCGCCTGAATTCTTTGGAGGATACGGTCAACAAAAAACAGATGCTTTTTGGTATCAATCAGGGAGCGATTTTACCGGATATCCGTATCGACCATGCAAAGCGCATTTCCGAGATGGATCTGGACGGTTACGCAGTGGGCGGACTTGCAGTGGGCGAGAGCCACGAGGAGATGTATCACATCCTCGATGAGACCGTGCCGTATCTGCCGGTCAACAAACCGACCTACCTGATGGGAGTCGGCACACCGGCGAACATCCTTGAGGGCGTGGAGCGCGGTATCGACTTCTTTGACTGCGTATATCCGAGCCGCAACGGACGCCACGGACATGTGTACACCAACCAGGGCAAGTTAAACCTCTTTAACCAGAAGTATGAAAAGGATATGCGCCCGATCGAGGAGGGCTGCGGATGCCCGACCTGCCGCCGCTACAGCAGAGCCTATGTGCGTCACCTGTTAAAGGCGAAGGAGATGCTCGGCATGCGCCTTTGTGTACTCCACAACCTGTATTTCTATAACACGATGATGGAGGAGATACGCGACGCCATCGACGCGGGACGTTTTGCATCTTATAAGGAAGAAAAACTCTACGGCATGGGACAGATCAAGCCGAAGAATGAGTAGAGATTTCTTATGCAGAAAAAAAGACTTGCCGAAATAAGTTCTTTTGTGTAAAATCATTATAATATGTTTTAATTTTAGGAGGATATAATAAGATGTTATCAATCTTAGCAACAACAGAAGTTTCAACAGCTGCCGGCATGGGAAGCATGCTGATCTGGCTGGTAGTTTTAGTAGCATTTATGTATTTCTTTATGATCCGTCCACAGCAGAAGGAGCAGAAGAAAAAGACTGCAATGATGGCAGAGCTTGCAGTTGGCGATACCGTGCTTACCACAAGCGGATTTTACGGAACCATCATCGACATCACAGATGATACAGTCATCGTGGAGTTCGGCAGCAACAAGAACTGCCGTATCCCAATGCAGAAAGCAGCAGTAGCTGAGGTAGAGCATCCGGGCGATGTAACTGAATAAGGATTTTACGAAGGACTATAAATAGATATCTAGTTATAGTCCTTTCTTACTCTATAGGAAATATCACGTTGTGTTAAAGCGTGAAATAGGAACAGAATAATGAAACATATGAAAAAAGAGAAAATTTATTTAGGGATCGTGATTGCCGTGGCATTGCTGTCAGCGCTTCCGTTGGTTGGACTGGCAAAGTACAGCCATCCATCTGCAGATGATTACTATTATGCAACGAGAACGTATCAGGTATGGGAGCAGAGCCATTCTGTTTTTCAGGTTATTGGTGCGGCATTTTCCACGTCGGCAGAATTTTATCAGAAATGGCAGGGATTATACGCATCGGCAGTGGTACAGTCATTGGAACCGGGGATTTTTGGAGAAAAATATTATGGACTTTCCGGCCTGTTTATATTGTTGTGTCTGTATGCCACAGATATTTTC
>CAVCFM010000331.1:0-3418 GCA_963601305.1 bacterium
ACCTTGCAGAGCTTCAGGCGGAGTGTTCCAAACGCTTTAAGATCAGCCCGGATGAGACCTTGCAGGTGGCACAGGATCTGTATGAGAAAAAGTTAACTACCTATCCGAGAACCGATGCGCGTGTGCTCTCTTCGGCGGTGGCAAAAGAAATCAGCCGCAATATCAGCAGGCTGAAAAATTATGCACCGGCGGCAGCCTATGTGGAGCGGATCATGAAGGAAGGGCGGTATCGGAATATCGCACAGTCCCAGTACACGGATGACTCTAAGATCACTGACCACTATGCCATCATCCCGACGGGGCAGCTGACGGAGTTAGAATCCTTAAACGATTTGCAGCGCAGAGTCTATGACCTCATTGTGCGTCGTTTTTTAAGCATTTTTTATCCGCCGGCAGAATATGAGACCGTCAAGCTTGTGGTGGCAGTGGCAGGAGAAAAACTGTTTACCTCCGCGAAGGCATTGAAGGTTCCGGGGTACTTGGAGATTGCCGGAATTCCGAAGAAAAATAACAGTGGTGACGAGGGCGGTTCCCCAGAGGACTCCGGTTCGGAGGAAAATGGTGAGAACGAGGATGGCAGCGCAAATCTTTTAGCGTTTGCAGATAAGATTGCAAAAGGCGATGTCTTAAGTGTGGGCGGCTATGCCATCAAAGAGGGCAAGACCTCCCCGCCGAAGCGTTACACGTCAGGATCCATGGTGCTTGCCATGGAGAATGCGGGACAGCTGATCGAAGATGAGGAGCTGCGCGCACAGATCAAAGGTTCCGGTATCGGCACCTCCGCGACCCGCGCAGAGATCATCAAAAAGCTTGTGCGCGTCGGTTATCTGAATCTGAACAAAAAGACACAGGTGTTGAGCCCGGAGCGATTGGGAGAGATGATCTTTGAGGTGGTGAGCATGACTGTGCCGGCGCTTCTCAACCCGAAGATGACTGCATCCTGGGAAAAAGGACTGGACGGTATTACCCGCGGAACCGTTATCATGGAGGATTACCGGGAGAAGTTAGAAGATTTTATCCGCAGAGAGACCGAGGCGATGATAGCGAATGACTTGACGAGTCAGGTAGCAGCGCGGATACATCCGTTTGTGGGAAAGGGAGGAAGAGGACTTGCCGCAAAACGGAGTCTTGGAATCCCATGTCCGGTGTGCGGCGGAGATATTGAGACGACACCGTTTGGCTACGGGTGCAGCAATTATAAGAGGGATGGTTCCGGCTGTAAGTTTTCGATTGGAACCATTGCAGGAAAAGACCTCTCGGATGAGGAAGTGACGGCACTGATCACAACCGGACACACGGATGTGCTCAGTGGATTTGTGTCCAAGACGAGAAAAAAGTTCCACGCAGCGCTGGTGTTAGAGAAGGATGAAGAGGGAAAAGTCAGTATCAATTTTGATTTTTCGAAGAATCAGCCGGAAATCTTAGAGGGTGTCAAATGTCCGGTATGTGGCTCGGATATGGAGATCACACCCTTTGGCTACAGCTGCGTGAAGCATCACGAGGACCCGGATGCGTGCTATTTTTCCATCGGAAAGATCGCCGGAAAATCCATTAGCGTGGATGATCTGACCGAGCTGTTAAACACCGGACGAACCGGCCAGATAAAGGGATTTACCGCGAAAAATAAAAAGAAATTCAATGCGGCGCTGGTTCTTGTGACCGGCGAGGACGGGAAGAAGAACGTGACATTTGATTTTTCGCAGAACGAGGCGGAAATCGTGGAGGACGTGGCATGTCCGATGTGCGGCGGCGCAATCCAGGTAAAATCCTTTGGCTACGGATGCAGCAATTATGACCCGGGACGCGAGGACAGCTGCAAATTTGCGATCGGAACGCTGGCGGGCAAGGACTTGAATGTCTCACAGGTCAAGCAGCTGTTGCAGAATGGCCGCACAGAGACAATCCGAGGGTTTAAGTCGAAGACCGGTAAGAAGTTTGATGCCTGTGTGGCGCTTGACAAGGATGAGACCGGCAGGATTTTTATGAAGTTCGACTTTGAGCATGTGGAGGCAAAAAAAGTCAAGGATGTGAAATGTCCGATCTGCGGCGGAGACATCGTGCAGACACCGTTTGGTTTCGGTTGCGCCAATTATTCCAAGGACAATCCGGACAGCTGCCGGTTCTCCATCGGAAAGATGGCGGAAAAGAGTCTGACGGAGGCAAATGTCAAGGAACTGTTGCAGAACGGAAGGACGGGAACCATTCGTGGCTTTAAGTCGAAAATGGGCAAGAAGTTTGATGCCAGGGTTGCGTTAAACAAGGATGAACAGACCGGAAAAGTGACCGGATTAAAGTTTGATTTTACCGATTTGGAAGCGCCGAAAGTCAAGGATGTGAAATGCCCGCTCTGTGGTGGCGACATTGTAAAAACACCGTTCGGTTTCGGCTGTGCCAATTACTCAAAGGAGAATCCGGACAGCTGCCGTTTTTCCATTGGAAAAATTGCGGGGGTATCGCTTAAGGAGGCACAGGTCAAGGAGTTGCTGCTCCGCGGCAAGACGGATGTGATCAAAGGGTTTGTGGCAAAGACCGGCATGAAGTTCGATGCGCCGTTAAAGCTCACCATCGAGGGGCAGGTCGCATTTGACTTCCCGGAGAAGCCAAAGCCTGTGGAGACGCAGGTCAAGTGCCCGAAGTGTGAGAAGCTTCTGAAAAAGAGCCAGTGGTATTATGAGTGTGAGTGCGGTTTTAAGGTATCCCACACGGTGGCGCAGGTGCCGCTTACCGAGGAGATCATGCAGGAGCTGCTCACCACCGGAAAGACAAAAGAGAAAGTAAAAGGGTTTGTCTCCAAGGCAGGCAATCAGTTTGACACCTGTCTGAAATTCGAGGACGAACGGATACAGTTTGATTTTGACAATCCGGGAACAACGCCGGCGAATGAAACGACCGGGAATGGCGATGAGACACCGTTTTATGAGGAGCTGGGAGATACATCACTGCCGACTGCTGAGGAAAATACGTCATCGCCGATTACGGAGGGAGATACGGCGTCGCCGACTGCGGGGGAGAATAGTTACGCGCAACCCCAGACGCTTGGCATGTCAGAACTTCCACCGGCAGATTCCGCAGATGATTTTTATGCCGCGATGGCAGGGGAGTTTGCTGCGGATATGGCAGCCGAGGAGGCAGAGCAGACCGCCGGCATGAATTTTCTGGATGAGTTTGCAGGGCAGAGAGAATAGAGATAGCAGATAAAAGCGAGTTAAAGTAGAGAAAGAAATAAGAAAAGAAAATAATAATAGAGAACAGAAAGGAAGTAACAAGATGGAACAGGCAAAAATCAGCAATTTATATGATCTGGATCAGACAATCGCAAAGGAGTTATTCGAGGGACTGACCTACCCGTGGGAGGCACTCGCAAAAATCAGCGACTTTATCAAGAAGCTGGGACCGACGCTCGACCCGGAAAAATACG
>CAVCFM010000332.1:0-2113 GCA_963601305.1 bacterium
GCCCGTCTCCTTTTTTCCTGCAAAGAGAACGGAAAGCGCCGCGAGTCCCGCATAATAGCCCACCATCTGCCAGAGAGCAGGTCTCCCCACAATCTGCACAGCCCCTGGCAGACTGCTCCCCCACTTGCAGACCACTGTCACCGCCTGCAAGATTTTTTCAGTCGGAAACAACAGCACCGCCGCGAGGCGATATCCTGCGGTCACGCCAAGCAAGTGCAACGCCACGACCCCCGCGAGGCCACCGATCAGACCATTTGTAAGCACAATCCCCATCACCGGGAGCACAAGCAGATTGATGATGGTCGCATAGATTGGCACCTCATAATAATGCCATGCAACTAGCGGCAGCGTTGTAAGCTGTATCGCCACGCCCACAAACAGTTTTTTAAGGATTGCCCCACGCTTTCCCTTTGGAAAACGGATGCTCTTTCCCACACAGGCGATGCCGAGCACCGCCGCAAAGGAAAACTCAAATCCCGCATCCCAGATCAGATACGGATTCTGCCACAGCAGATAAAACGCCAAAACTCCCAGTGCATTGGGCAGATCATAGCCGCGTCCCAGCACATTTGCCAGTAGAAGCAGCATAAACATGCCCACCGCCCGGGTCACGGATGTCCCCATTCCAACTAGCAGTGCATAGATCATCAGCAGGCTGCCCGCGCAGATACCGGACAGTAAAAACCCCAGACCGCCCTTTTTAAGCAGCCGGTACCATGCCATTCCCACCACGGCGACATGTAATCCCGAAATAGCCATGACATGAGACAGCCCGCAGTTCTGATACGCCTGCTTAAGTTCCGCGTCCAGACCGCTTTTATCTCCGATGGTCATGCCGCACAGCACACCCGCCTCCGCATCTTTTAACACGCTCTGGTAAACATCCTTCAACTGGTTTCTTACCTGCCAGAGTCCTTCCCTGATTTTGTCCGGTTTTCCATCTGCAAAAAGCAATGTGATGTCTGTCAATGCAAAGTCGATTTTACGGTTCTGATAATAGGACCTGGCATCAAAATTTCCGTCATTTCTCGCCTGCTGCCATAATTCAATTGTTCCTCTTATAACCAGGATTTCTCCGATTGAGGCAAAATCGGAATCAGAATAGATCAGAATCCGGTTGCAACGCACCGGCGCCTCGTTTCCTTTCGATGAAAACTGCCCGATCAGGCAGTCCGAACATTCATAGATATATTGCTCGTTTTTGTATTCTTTCTTGTCAAGTTTCCCCTGCACACTTGCCTGCATGCCGTTTTCCAGACGGGGCAGATATGCCTCCCGGAATTCCTGTTCTCCTAAGTACCGGCTCTGTCCGAGCAGAAAACACAGGATGAAAAGCACCATGCGCCCTGCACAAAGGTGTGCTTCTCTCTGCCGCTCCTTAAGGGTTCCCCTTGCATGCAGCCAGACATATCCCACTGCGCCCACGCCACAGCATACGACAATTCTGCCGCACCATGCCGCCTGATATGCCGCTATCAGTATGCCGGCAAGGAAACTGACTGCCACTCCGCAAAATGGCCGTCTTAACATATGCACTCCTTGCCTCTCTTTTTTATCAACGCAGACTTTGCCGGTTCTCTCAGTCCTCGGTCTCTGTCGTCTGCTCCACTTCTAACTTCTCAGTTCCACTCACCACATAATCCAGATTGCGCTCATACATTTCGCTTAAGGAAAAACTGTCGCGGTAAACGCCGCTGGTGTCTCCGTTTATAGATATCTGCACTTTACTGATGCTCGGCAGTTCCGACAGGGAATCCACGATGGAATATATCACGATCGCCTCGTTTATCTTGTAATTCTGGTTGCGGAAGCCGTCATCTAAGCTGACATAGCAGACTCCGTCCACCACGGAAATATTAACCAGACGCGTTCCCTCCGGAAGTGCTGATTGCGCCCCGGCTGTTTCCGGTCCCTCTAACAGCTGCTCCATCACTAACTTTTCCATGGAAATGTTGCTGCTGTAATACACATCCTGTCTGACTTCTTTGATCAATCCGTCACCCGACTCATTGGCAAAATAAAGTGTCACCTGCGTGTTCTGGATGGAATTGATCTGTTCTCCCGGATTTTCAATAAAGCTGTCCGCTGTCATATTTCCCACTATATTGCCATC
>CAVCFM010000333.1:0-6342 GCA_963601305.1 bacterium
ACTATATGTTGTATTATAATCTCTGATGGTCTCTTTTTCAACCTACAGCCAGCCCCGCACATAGTTTTTTCTTCTGCCGCTTGTTATTTTTTACGGAAAACCTTATAATATTTTATAGGAAATTAGTATTGGAAATAACAAAAAAGGAGATTGATTTATGCATACATTTCAACCTATGCCAATGGACGTTTTAGAGTTTAACCCGTTTACCAAAATCGGAAAAGAGTGGGCTCTTGTTACCGCCGGTACCAAGGAAAAAGCCAATCCGATGACCGTCAGCTGGGGCGGAGTCGGTGTCCTCTGGGGTAAAAATGTTGCCTTCATTTTTATCCGGGACTCCCGCTACACCAAGGAACTCCTCGACGAAAATGAATTTTTCTCGCTCACATTTCTCTCCGAGCAGTACCGGGATGCCTTAAATTACTGTGGCTCCCACTCCGGACGGAACGAGGACAAATTCAAAGGCGCCGGGCTGACCCCTGCCTTCCGCCATGGAATTCCTTATGTCGACGAGGGCAACTTTGTATTAATCTGTGAAAAAATGGCTGCTACACGCATCACAGAAGATTCATTTCTGGTTCCTGAAATTGCAAAAAAATGGTATACTGATTCTGATATGCACACCATGTACGTTGCGGAGATTATCGACGTCCTCGCACGTTAACGACTATATGATACACAAAAAGGAACTAGATTATGCAGACAGAATTAACCGTTACCCCGGGAGCCCAGGCTCCCGGCCACTTTTGTACCATCCAGGATGCCATTGACAGCATCCCCTCCGACAATCACACGCCGGTTACCATCCGGATCGCACCGGGTATCTACCGTGAAAAGCTCACCTTAGAAAAGCCCTGCGTGACTCTGCTCGGTCTGGGGGATTCCCCCTCCGACACCGTGCTTTCCTATGATGATTTCGGCAACGACACGATGCCGGACGGCAGCAGGCGCGGCACGTTCCGCTCCTACACGCTGTTTGTCCATGCCACGGATGTCACGTTGCGCAATCTGACCGTAGAAAATGCTTCCGGCGATTCCGCCACCCACGGACAGGCGATTGCTCTCTATGCGGAATGTGACCGGTTTGTTGTGGACTCCTGCCGCCTGCTGGGGCACCAGGACACGCTTTTTACCGGACCGCTGCCGCCAAAAGAAATACAGAAAAATGGTTTTATCGGACCGACACAGTTCGCTCCCCGCATCAACGGCAGGCAGTATTACAAAAACTGCTATATCTGCGGCGACATTGATTTCATTTTCGGCAGCGCCACCGCTTATTTTGAAAACTGCGAGCTGGAATCCCTGCACCGCGAGGATCCGGATGCAGATGTCCACGGCACCCAGAATATAAATACCGTCTCATCCACGGCTGCCACAAAGCCTTCTCCATATATCGAGGGCTATGTGACTGCCGCATCGACACCGGAGGGACAGGAATACGGCTATGTATTCTCTCACTGCCGGTTTCTTGGCAGCTCCTGTGCCGCTGGAAGCGTCTACCTTGGACGCCCATGGCGCAATTTTGCCAAAACCGTCCTTATCTCGTGCGAACTTGGCAGCCACATCCATGCTGCCGGTTTCCATGACTGGAATAAGACGGAAGCTCACGGAACGATGTTTTATGCTGAATATAACAGTATTCCGTCGGGTGCAGACAACTGCACATCTGGTTCCTGCCGCCCATATCCGCACCGGGCTGATTTTGTGACGGCACTAGATGCGGTGGAGGCAGAGCATTTTACCCGCCAGAAGGTGCTCTGCGGCACGGACAACTGGCTTGTATCTGATGTGGAATCATGTTAGAATATAAGAAATCGGATGGTTCGTAAGGAGGTTTCTGCTCATGGAAGAAAAGATATATAAGACGATGGAAGCCGGTGGCGCCACAAGCCTCGCAGTAGGCATCTGTGTCCTGGTTGGCGGCATTGCCGGTGGCGTGCTTTTGATTGTTCACGGAGCAAAGTTACTAAAAGCGAAAAGTAAATTAATGTTCTAAAAAACGGGGATGCGCAATGCATCCCCATTTTATTGTCCAAAATTTATTGATTGTCGTAATCATCCAGGAAATGATGCTTCACGCCATCTTTCTTGTAAGCGATCACAGTGGCAAGATTGACATTTTCCACACTGCGGAAAATATTTTTCTCAATATATGGATTTTGTTTGCGCAGCTCTTTGATCAGCTCTTTGATCTCGGCGCGCTTGGAACCTTTTTCCTCGCCGCCGCAGCTTGCGCAGTGCTCGGTAAACCGGCAGGCACACTGGATAAAGTGCAGATCGTTGTAATTCATCCAGTGGATGATATCCTCCTCGCGCACCAGATACAGCGGACGGATCAGTTCCATCCCCGGGAAGTTCGTGCTGTGCAGTTTCGGCATCATCGTCTGGATCTGCGCACCGTATAACATTCCCATCACGATGGTCTCTATCACATCGTCAAAGTGATGGCCTAACGCGATCTTATTGCAGCCGAGTTCCTTTGCCTTGCTGTAGAGATGACCTCTTCTCATTCTCGCGCACAGGTAGCACGGCGAATCTCCCTCATCGGCAACAATGTCAAATATCTCGGACTCAAACACCGTAATCGGCACATTCAAAAGCTTCGCATTGTCTAAGATCGTCTGATAATTGATCTCATTGTACCCCGGGTTCATCACCAGAAAGACAACTTCAAAGTTCTTCTGACCGTGGCGCTCCAATTCCTGAAAAAGCTTTGCCATCAGCATGGAGTCCTTGCCGCCGGAAATGCATACCGCAATCTTATCTCCGTCCTTGATCAGCTCATATTCATTGATCGCCTTGGTAAACTTGCGCCAGATTTCCTTGCGGAACTTTTTCACAATGCTGCGCTCGATCTCCTTGCAGCGTTCCTCCGCCGGGCTCTCCTCTTCCTCGGTATGTTTCTCAAAAGACTTCATCAGTTTGATGCGCAGGTAAGCGCGGTAACCGCCCTCGAGACTGTAGGCATCGTATCCCTGCTCCCGCAGATCTCTGGCAACCTCATCGCTTCGCTCTCCTGTGTAGCAGAGCAGATACACTGGCATGTCCTTCGGCACTTCCGCAATACGGTCTTCTAACTCCTCCCAGTAGAGGGAATGGGCGCCGGGATATGTCTCTTTTTCAAAACTATCCTTATCGCGCAAATCGATGATATATTTTTCCCGTGTATCCTGTTCTAATTCTTCTATTGTTTTGCGAAACATCAATCTTTTATAACCTCCTAGAAACGGACCCTATTTTGCCGCCAGTTCCAGCATCTTTTTCAGTGGTGCCGCTGCATCGCGGATCAGCTCCTCCGGCAGTTCCACGGTCGGTGCCATGCGCTCCAATGCCTGCTCCACTTTATCGATCGTTACCTTTTTCATATTCGGACAGAACTGTCTGTGGCCCACCGAATAGAATTTTTTCTCCGGATTCTTCTGCTGCAATTCGTAGAATACACCCATCTCCGTGCAGATGATGAACTTTTTGCACTCGCTCCTGGTTGCAAAGTCAATGATCTCAGAAGTGCTTCCGACAAAATCAGACATCTCAACCACGTCCCTGGTGCACTCCGGATGGGTCAGCACCAGTGCATCCGGACAGGCTTCCTTTGCCACCCGAAGCTCCTCTGCGTGGATACTTTTATGTACGTGGCAGAAACCGTCATGGAAAATGAAATGTTTTTCCGGAACCTGCTCGGCAACATAACGTCCTAAATTATTGTCCGGTACAAAGAAAATATTTTTCTGCGGAATATTTTTCACTACTTTTACCGCGTTCGAGGATGTGACACACACATCGGAGACCGCCTTGATCTCTGCCGTGGAGTTGACATAACATACCACTGACAAATCCTCATACTGTTCCCGCACCTCTTTGATGCGCTCTACGGTAACCATATGTGCCATCGGGCAGTCTGCAAATTCATCTGCCATAATGACATTCTTCCCCGGATTTAAAATTTTAGCACTTTCTCCCATAAATGTCACGCCTGCAAACAGAATATTCTGCTGCGGCACCTGGGTGGCAACCTTGCTCAGATAGAACGAATCCCCGACGTAATCCGCAATCTCCTGCACCGCGCCATCCACATAATAGTGTGCGAGGATCACGACATCCTTTTCTTTCTGTAACTCTTTTATCTTTTTTACTCTCTCTGCTTCCATTGGTAATCTCCATTCTGTTCATCGCTTTTATCGCGCGAAAATCGTATTTTAATAACAAAAACAGGATATGTCATGTCAGGTGACATGATATACCCTGTTATCATAACATGTTTTCTGGAAATGTCCAACAAAAACACTTTAATTCTGGCTGAATAATGCGGTTGACAGGTAACGGTCACCGGAATCCGGCAGTAAGGTCACGATTGTCTTGCCCTTATTCTCAGGTCTTGCTGCCAGAATAGTAGCTGCCTTAAGCGCTGCACCGGAGGAGATACCAACTAACACGCCCTCAGTTCTTGCAAATGCTCTTCCCTCGGTAAATGCATCTTCGTTCTCGATGGTGATAACTTCGTCGTAAATCTTGGTGTTGAGTACATCAGGTACGAATCCTGCACCAATTCCCTGGATCTTGTGTGCACCAGGAGTTCCCTTGGAAAGTACCGGGCTGGTTGCAGGCTCTACTGCTACGATCTGGATGTTCGGGTTCTTCTCTTTTAAGTACTCGCCGACACCTGTTACGGTTCCGCCTGTACCGACACCAGCTACAAAGATATCAACTTTACCATCGGTCTGCTCCCAGATCTCCGGACCGGTTGTTGCTTTGTGTACAGCCGGGTTTGCCGGGTTCACGAACTGTCCTAAGATAACTGCTCCCGGTGTGGATTCCTTTAACTCCTCTGCCTTGGCAATTGCACCCTTCATTCCCTTTGCGCCCTCGGTGAGAACCAGCTCTGCGCCATATGCTGCCAGAAGGTTTCTGCGCTCCACGCTCATGGTATCCGGCAATGTTAAGATCGCACGGTAGCCCTTAGCAGTTGCAACTGCTGCCAGACCGATACCGGTATTTCCGGAAGTCGGCTCGATGATGGTAGCGCCCGGTTTTAAAATGCCCTTCTTCTCAGCGTCTTCGATCATTGCCAGTGCAACACGGTCCTTCACAGAACCTGCCGGGTTAAAGTACTCCAGCTTTGCTAAAATGGTAGCGTCGGTTGCGCCTGCCTTTTTCGCATAGCGGCTTACTTTTAACAATGGGGTGTTTCCGATTAACTCTAAAGAACTCTCAACGATTTTGCTCATGATTATTTTCCTCCTAAAATTTTGTTCCGTTTACTTTTCATACTAACTTGGTATGTTTACTATGAATTAAATTTTAGTACTCTTATCAGTATCTGTCAAGTACTATTTCAAAATTTATGCTCCCTTTTGTTGTGTGCCCTTGTGAATGGCATGCTCCAGCTTTTCCAGTGCCTTTGTCAGTGTCGCCCGCGGGCAGGCTGCGTTGATGCGCTCAAATCCCACGCCTTCCTCGCCGAAGATCGCCCCGCCGTCCAGCCAGAGCCCAGCGTCCTCGACAATCAGTTTCTCCAGTTCTGCAGTGTTTAACCCCAGTGACCGGAAATCGATCCACAACAGATAGGTTGCCTCCGGCTCGATCAATGTCAGCTCCGGCAGATGCTCTGCCAGAAATTCTTTTACATACGCCACATTGTCACAGATATAGCTGCGCACTGCCTGATGCCACTCACTTCCGTACCGGTATGCTGCCTCGCAGGCGACAATTCCCGCTGCATTGACCTGGCTGTAACCGCCGGCTGCCATGCGTTTTTCAAATTTTTTTCTGAGAACCTCATTCGGGATAAAAATGTTGGACACCTGCAATCCCGGGATATTGAACGTCTTGCTCGGCGACGTACAGGTGACGCTGATGTTGGCAAACTCCTCTTTGATATTGGCAAATACCTGATGTGTCCCGTGCAGCACATAGTCCGCATGGATCTCATCGCTGACAACCAGCACGCCATGACGCAGGCAGATATCACCCATACGCTCCAACTCTTCCCTGCTCCAGGCTCTTCCCACCGGATTGTGCGGGTTGCAGAGCAAAAACAGTTTGACATGCTCGCTCTCTATCTTGTGCTCAAAGTCTGCAAAATCAATGTGATAGCGACCATCCTCGCCCAAATAAAGCGGGTTGTTTACCAGCCGTCTGTTGTTGTCCTCCACCACCTCGGTAAACGGATAGTAGACCGGGCGCTGGATCAGCACTGCGTCCCCCTCCTCGGTAAATGCCTGGATCGCCTGCGCCAGCGCGTAGACCACGCCCGGCGTCTTAACCAGCCACTGCTCTTTTATCTCCCAGTGATAATGCTCTAAGAACCAACATCGCACTGCCTCAAAATAACTCTCCAGGGAG
>CAVCFM010000334.1:0-2090 GCA_963601305.1 bacterium
GTCATCCCCTTGGTCAGCGTCGAGTGCTGGTCCAGATAGCCCACACGGACATTCTTTGCCCACTCTACCTTTCCCTCATCCGGAATTAACTTTCCAGTAACGATATTCATAAAAGTAGACTTGCCTTCGCCATTGGCTCCGACAAGTCCGATATGTTCTCCCTTGAGCAGGCGAAATGACACATCGTCAAAAATCGCCCGGTCTCCAAATCCATGGGTTAAATGTTCTACATTTAATATACTCATTCACTCTATCCTCTCAGTGCAAAATACAGTAACACCACAATTCCGAGCGCAATGCGATACCATCCAAACACTTTAAAATCGTGCTTTCTGATATAGCTTAACAGGAATTTGATCACTACGATCGATACCACAAATGCGCTGACCATACCCACAAGCAGGATCAGCCACTCCTGTGTTGTCAGTCCAAAACCAAAATCTAACACTTCCAGAAGGCTTGCTCCAAGCATCACCGGAATTGCAAGAATAAAGGTAAATTCGCTGGCTGCTTTTCTGGAAACACCGATCAACAATGCACCGATAATGGTCGCACCGGAACGGGAAGTTCCCGGGAATGCCGCCGCCAGAAGCTGGAATACACCGATCAACGCTGCCATCTTCCAGGTGATATCCTCCATGGACACCGCCACTGCCTGCTTTCCTGCATTGCGGTTCTCCACCAGAATGAATGCCACACCAAACACGATCAGCGCGATAGCCACACAGACCGGATTGTAAAAGTAGGTATCACAGACATCATCAAGCCCCAGCACAACGAATATGATCGCCGGCAGGCATGCCACCACGATTTTACACCAGTTGATGATGATATTGGTGTGGATCTTCGGCTTGCCGTCTTCCATTCCAAAGGGCCATATCTGTTTCCAGAACAGCAGGACCACCGCCAAAATTGCGCCGAGCTGGATCACCACAAGGAACATATCCCAGAATTCTTTGCTTACATTAAGCGTCAAAAATTCGTTCAGTAAGATCATATGTCCCGTGCTGCTGATCGGCAGCCACTCGGTAATGCCTTCGACAATACCAAACACTATCGCTTTTAATATTTCTATCATATTTTTAATATCCACCTTTATAAAATCTAGTCCAGCCGTCACGCCGCATCTGATACGCTCCGATTACGCCAGTCCCAGCATTTTTTTCGTCTTCTTAAAGACATGGAAATACGCCGGGAACAGGAACATATCCGCAAATACCCAGGCTACCGGGCTTGCAAAACATGCTGCGGAGAATCCGAAAATCGGCACAAACACGAATCCGACCAAGGTTCTCGCCACCATCTCAAACACTCCGGCAAGGATGGCGAACTTGCTGTAGCCCATTCCCTGGATCAGGAAACGGACAATATTGACAAATGCCAGTGCGATATAAAATGCACTGTTCACAACCAGAAACTGCTGTGCGTTCCAGATGACCTCTGCCTCCGCTGTCTCCACGAAAAATCCGGCTAACTTAGAGCCAGTGGCAAGCAGTATTCCAAATGCGATGACTGCATAGCCGACGCCCAGAATGGAGCACGCCTTAAGTCCTCCCGAGATACGCTCCATCTTCTTTGCTCCCACATTCTGTCCGCCATAAGTCGCCATCGTAGAACCAAGCGCATCAAACGGACAGCAGAAAAACATACTGATCTTGGAGCCTGCGGTCATCGCTGCCACAGCGTTGGAGCCAAGGCTGTTGACCGCACTCTGCAAAATGACACTTCCGATCGCTGTGATCGAATACTGTAACCCCATCGGGACACCCATTCCGCACAGCGTCTTCATATAGGAAGTGTTGATCTGGCGCTCTTCTTTGCTCGTATGTAACACTTCGAACTTCTTTCTGCTGTAAAGCAGACATCCCACGCCGGAAACTGCCTGTGAGATCACGGTCGCCAGGGCTGCGCCCTCCACGCCCATGCCACAGCTTATGATAAAGATCAGATCCAGCGCAATATTGATGACAGATGCCAGCGTCAGAAATACGACCGGCGTCTTACTGTCACCGAGGGAACGGATCACTCCCGACACCAGGTTATACAGATACGTGACCGGAATTCCTGCAAAAATGATCACGATATAGCGG
>CAVCFM010000335.1:0-2052 GCA_963601305.1 bacterium
CATGCAATACAGGAGAAAGCATTTTGCACGGTCCACACCAGTCTGCATAGAAATCCAGTAAAACCGATTTATCCGAATTCATCACTTCATTTTCAAAATTTGCAACAGTAATTTTTACCTCAGCCATAAAAAAGCTCCTTTCCATTATCTCTCATTTTTGTTTTTCAATTTACATATACCTTGTGTCATGGTTCCCATTGGACAGAACGCACACCAGGTACGGGGCTTGTAAAGCGCCATGACAATCAGCCCCAATAACAGTGAAGTCAGCATAAGACCGTAAAATCCAAAGCCAAACTGTGCCACCCAATCAGCAGCCATACCGGCTGTATAAGTCCATCCCCATGGCACACGGAATGTCCAAAACAGTTTGATGACCTCCCGCAAAGACGAAGCGCCAGCAGCAACCAGATAGGTCTGGAATACCATATTGCCGAACATCGTCATGAAGAAGATCAGGAAGCCGTAGCGGAACCACTTCGAATACATCCAGTGGGGTGTCGGCTTACACCTCGAACCTTTTAGCTCTGTCCCAAGTTTTCCAAGCAGCTGTCCCCGTCCACAGAGGTGATTGCAGAACCACTTGTTACCGCCGAATATTGCAAAAATCAACGGCAGCAAAAAATCAATCATTCCAATCCACGCAAACAGGATATTAAAAAATCCAAGAGTAAAATAAATAATTGCATATATCCATAAATAATCGTACCAATGTTTCTTTTTCATGCATCACCTCTCACTTTTATTTCAATGCAGCCGGTCGGACATAAGTTTGCGCACTTACCACATCCTACACAGCAATCCACTTCCACAGCAGCATAACTGCCATAATGTACCTTGACAGCTCCCAAAATGCAGGTATTTTCACACACACCGCAGGCAACACATTGTGTCTTGTCCACAACTGCCAGTCGTTTTGATATCATGATATTCCTCCCTTAATCCTGCAAAGATTTGTAATAAAGCATACAATGGCAAAAGCCCTCATAGCCTGGATCTTCATCACCTCTTTTCTTGTTATGGGATCATCATATCTCTTATAAAAATGCTTTTCCGTGACGAAGTTACATTGGCATAAAAAAATTCGATGTCTTTTGAACACCGAATTTTACTTACTATATGAATCTTTATATCTACTCTAAGTTTCTTAAACCATCAACATCAAGCAGCGTTATTGCTCCCCGTTTAATATCTACCAATCCATCCTCTGCAAAATGCTTGAACATCCGTGCAACAGCCTCTCTTGCAGAGCTGATATGCTGCGCAATCTGTTCATGGGTCATGCGGATTACATTAGAATCCGTGCGTTCTGCTTCAGCCAGAAGAAATCCAGCCAGCCGCCGATCTAATCCCTTGAATAAAATCTGCTGCATTGCCCACATAACATCTGAAAATCGCTTTGTTGCCAACTCATACAGAAAGCATCTGAAATAAATGTTCTTTTCTCTGAACGCAGCGATGACATCCACCGGTATGATCAGTACCTTCGTATCCTGCTGGGCAATCATCTGTGTCTCAAAGGTAATCTGGCTGATAATACAAGATGCAGAAAGCACACATAAATCGCCGGAGTATAATCGGAACAGGGTCACTTCGCGTCCTTCCTCCGAAAGAAGATATGTGCGGATTTCACCTGACAGCACGAAAAGCATCCCAAGACATTCATTATTGCCGTTGTTTATAATAGTTCCTTTTCCATAATGATTAACAAACGCCCTTTGCCTGACTCTTTCCTTCTCATCTTCTGCAAGAGATGACCCGAACGGAAGCTGGCTTAATATTTTTTCCATGAATATCTCTCCCAAATTTCTGTCTTGTAGTAAAAAAACGTGTACCCTACACTCGCCGTAACACGTAACAACTGAAAAATCTTTTCAGACTAATTCGCGCACACTGCCTGGACTCTATTCCATTATACCACTTTGTTACTATTATTTGAACAGAAAAAGGGGCTGTAAAATAAGTCTCTCTGATAAAGAAACGCTAGTTCCGGCAAATGCCGGTTCTAGCGCTTCTTCACTTTAATATTCTCATTTCTTGTAAAACTACCAC
>CAVCFM010000335.1:2062-8705 GCA_963601305.1 bacterium
CTCTCTGTCAGCTTCTCCATCCACGTTACCTCCTTTCCATATATGAATCCATGATATCTAAAAATCGCTCAGACCACAAGATCTGAGCGATTTTTTGTCAGGAGAGTTATAAAATTATTTCTGTGCTGCAACTCTTCTGCTCTCCAGCTCTTTTACGTTAGCCTCTACTCTGGACTTAGAAAGCGGATATACGAAGAATAATACTAATCCACATAAAATATAAATGACTGCCGGGAAGAAAGTGGACAGGTTGTAGATACCGTTTGCAACTTCCTGTGTCTGACCAGCAGCAAGCTCATCGTAACCGATCCATCCTAATGCCCAACCAGAAAGTCCACCGGCAATAGCCTGTCCGATCTTTCTGGAGAAGGAGTAAATACCATAAATTGTTCCGTCATCTCTGGTTCCATTCTTTACTTCCATATCATCGATAACGTCTGTAACGAGCGCCCAGCACTGCATCTGGAAGAAGTACATGCCAAGCATTGCAACGAATACAAATCCCACAAACATCCATACATTCTGGATTTTTAAGCATCCGATGATAAAGTACAGGATACCGGAAAAGAACATACCTGCATATCCGCACTCTTTCTTACCGAATTTGGAAGAAAGTCTGGTAGATACAAGTGCAAGGACAATCATACATGGCAGCATTAACAGCGAGTACACGGATAATGCTGCTGTGTTTTTAAAATAATCTGCGAACAGATAGTTGTTGATACCCTGAGTCATCAGGCTTGCTAACAGCAGTAATACAGCTGATAAGATCAGTCCCAGCAGGGAACGGCTGGATAACAGAGATGCAAGAGTGTCTTTTACTGACTTCTTCTCTGCTGCCGGCTTTGGAACATAAGCAACACGCTCTGTTGTCAGAGTATAGCATAACAGATAGCAGATAATTGAGATTACAGAGAATACGCCTGCAACTCTGGAAATACTGGATGCGGATACTACCTGGTTACCTGCTGCATCTGTGTGATATACAAACATTGGAGCCATTACACCAATCAAAACACCTGCGATGCTGCCGCCCATGGAACGGAATACAGAAAGGGAGCTTCTGTCCTTTGGTTCACTGGAGATTACAGATGCCATAGAGCCATAAGGAATGTTGATCGAGGTGTAGAAGATAGATCCCCAAAGTAAATATGTGATAAACATATAAGCCACTTTTACGCCATAGGATGCATCAACCAGGAAGGACTGATACATCAGGAAGGATGCCAGCGCAACAAATGCACACATCCTTAAGATCCATGGACGGATACGACCGTTCTTAGTCGGCTTGGAATTATCTACGATACGTCCCATTCCGATATCGGTAAATGCATCCACACATCTTGCAATTAAGAACATGGTACCCACCATAGCGGAAGAGATACCCATAACCTTGGTGTAAAATACCAGAACATAGCTGCTGGCAAAAATAAACGAAAAATCGTTTGCGACATCACCGAACATATAGCCGATCTTGTCTCTAAAGCCAAATGGCCTTACCTGTTTGTTTTCCATTAGAAAATTTCCTCCATATTAGTTTTTCTTGATTTTATTTAACTGCGCGTTGATTGCAAGTAAATCCTCTTTGGTCATTGCATCTGCGCCCGCAGTTCCCATCATAGAGAGCATGCGTTTCACGGTAAATCCGTTAAGCATCTTCATCAGATCCTCACTGTTGATTTCCATTCCTGCTGAACCGCCGTTCTCTGATGATTTCATAATCTTCGCCATCATTGCCCCGAAAAATTCTTTTCCCTCCGGCACAGCCATGATTGCTCCAAGCTTATCATTTATACTGAAGTAGCCATCCGGCTGCTCAATCTCAAACCAGTTGATGACATCACCGGACTCCTTCATGCGATAGTCCTCATTGAAGACATCCACTTTGCGGATGCTGCTCTCGTCTGTGCAATCACCTGCTTTTGCAGTCAGAGTGCTCTCACCCACATTCGGTACATCAAAGTAGAAGAAGTGAACATCGCTGGTCTGTTTTCCAAGACTCTTGCCGTTCACAAAGAGCTCTACTTCCGGCTGGTTGGAATATACAGTCACTTTTGTGGTATCTTCCACACGGTCTACATAACGCTTACCGCAGATGTGTACGAACGGTTCGTCGGAAAGCCAAGCCTTGTATGCATAGAATGAGTCCTTCTTATACTTTCTGTCGAAGGTGATAAGACCTTTATGGTTCATACCGTTCTCGCCGCCCTCTGCTCTTGCGTCAGCTGCGAAGTCAAACATGTTCCATACATGAGTTGCCCAGATGAAGTCTCTGGTAAATAACTGCTTGATCAGCTCCTCATGGTAATATGCCTGATACTCCTCGGTGTAATCACCCTGCTCCGGATTAGATGTATGCCAGTTCAATGCCTCGCATCCATACTCACTCATACCGATCGGGATGTTCGGGTACTGCTTGTGGAAGTTGTCGAAGAACTCTCCGTTCATGGAAGTATCTCCGCCGTACCATCCGTAGTAATGGTTGTATGAAACTACATCCGGGATCTGGATGTACTCTGCATCCATGCTGCACATAGATACAACTGCCATCGTGGTAAGTCTTGTCTTATCCATCTTGTGGCAAAGGTCATTTAAGATCCGATGGTTCTCAAGCAGGTCTGGATCATCTGCTCCGCCCATGGTAATCTCATTTGACAGACCCCATACCACGATACATGGATGGTTATAGTTCTGTGTGATCAGCTCTTTCATCTGGGAAATGGTGTTCTCTCTACCATTTGGCAGATGCTTGGAGATGTATGGGATCTCAGCCCAGATCACAAGACCGTTCTCATCACATAAATCGTAGAAGTACTGGTCATGCTGATAATGTGCCAGACGAATGGTGTTTGCTCCCATCTCCATGATAAGGGCGATATCCTCTTCGTGCTCCTTGTGAGTCAATGCATTACCGATGCCAGGTCTGTCCTGATGACGAGATACACCGCGCAGCGGATAACGCTCTCCGTTTAAGATGAAGCCCTTCTCCGGGTCAATCTCAAATGTTCTGCATCCGAAACGTGTGATACGCTCATCAACTACTTTTCCATCCTTTTTCAGGCTGACTTTTGCAGTATATAAGTGCGGGTCCTTGCGTCCGTTCCACAGGTGCACGTTCGGGATTGTGAAGTGAACGCTTGTGGTATCTGCACTTACGGTCTGCTTTGCGATTTCTTTTCCATCATCTAAGATGACGTACTCTAACTCGTCGCCGTCCGTTACGAAAACCTGAACCTCAACCTCTGCGTCATTTCCTTTTACTTCCGGTGTCACAGAGATTGCCGGACCGCCGTAGTAGTCCAGTTCAAAATGTGCATCGCCTACAGAAAGCACGTTGACGTTACGGTACAGACCGCCGTAGAATGTGAAGTCTGCCATCTGCGGATATACATGATCGTTTGGTGCATTGTCCACAGCGACAACGATTTCATTCTCATCTTCCAGCAGGTCGGTGATGTTGACTCTCCATGTGGAATATCCACCGTCATGGCTGCCAGCCTGTGTTCCGTTCACATAAAGTGTAGCACTGGAATTAGCACCCTCGAACTCCATATAAACGATTGGCTCCCCGCCAAATTCGGCACGGCTCATGGTCTTCGCATAGTAGCATGTGCCACGGTGATAGTCATTGCCACCATCCTGTCCGTCTGTGCCATTCCATGTATGTGGCAGATCAATCTGCTCCCAGCTGCCATTTGCCAATACAGACGTTCCCGGTGCAACGGAAATGGCATCTTTGGTAAACTTCCATGAAGCATTGATGTTATTCTTTGTTGCCATATGATTCCTCCTTCTTCATGTCCAGCGCATTTACACTGTCATGAAATATGCCTACATTATAGTTTGCGCATGCCATATTCACTTGTTATTTTTTTGTTGAACTTGGAATATTTTTGTGTTACATTTGAAAATATACAAAAAAAAAACGACAAGATATGTAAAATTGAAAAGGAGGACAACCGTTTATGCCTTTACCAGCCATCTCCATCGATGATTTTTTCCCGATCATAAGACAGACCATTCTGGATACTTACAAAGTCGACTCCTTTCTGATGCGCGCCCCCTACTCCGGCTTTGAACGCCTGGACATGGGACTGCGTAAAATGGTGTGGGGCACTTACTCCACGGCTGCGCCTATTTTTTCCCTGCCGAATGACCCGGATGCCTCCCCATACCAGATTATTGTGTTAGAGAGTGTTCTGGGCTTTTACAATATGATCATCGAACTGACTGATGAAGCCGAACCTGATATCATTGCTTTTATGCCATTCCGCTTAGAACCTGTCACCATGGCAGCGCTCGGCAGGATTATAAAGGAAAACGGGATTCCGACACACTACACAGGCAGCCTTTATCAGATCTATTCTGCAATGCCGGTTCTGTCCATTGATGCCTTTATCAACACCCTGCAACATCTGATCACAGCCTTTCTTCCGGATTTTGTAAACAGTCACGTAGAATATGTAAACTACCGTTCTGAAGTGCATGAGATTACCGCCAGTGAGGACCGCGTTGACAAGTTTTTTGCCGACTTTATTGTCAATTGCAGCGGTCGGGTAAAAGAATGTATGAGCGCCATTACCTCCGGCAGCCTCGCCTCCGCCACCGCCAGCCTTAAGTCCCTGCTCGATTTTACTGCGGCATTTTCCACCTCAAACATGTCACAGCTAAAAGAAGAGTTAAAGTCCCTGAATGTCCATATTTCTGCCCACATGTACGAAACTTCCGTCCATCCTTATTATACGTTCCGGCAGATGCAGGCTTTTCAAGCCAAAATCGAGGACACGAATTCCTATCAGGAGCTTCAGCATCTGCCATTTGACATGGTGCGCAAATACAGTCTGCTCGCCAAAAATTATTCCTACGAAAAATATTCCTATCTCATCCGCAATGTCATCAATTATGTTGACCAGCATTTAGCGGGCGACCTGTCCTTATCCGTACTTGCAAAAGAATTTGAAAAAAATGCCTCCTACCTCTCGAATGAATTCAAAAAAGAAGTAGGAGACACCCTCACCAACTATATTGTAAAACAGCGGATTCAGACGGCGCTAAGGTATTTTAACACGACCAGCATGAGCGTTTCGGATGTCGCCGTCGCCGTCGGCTTTTCCGATTTTGGTTATTTTTCGAAACAGTTCAAAAAGCATGTCGGCATCAGCCCCAGCAATTACAAAAAGATGCTCAGCAAGTAATCCGCAGTTTTTTGATCCCGTTTTTCGTCATAAGATCAAGCTCCACCTCGCGAAGCTGCCATGGAAGATGGCTGGCAATCACCGGCTCTTCCATGGTGAGGTCGTAGGTGATGCCCAGAATATCTTCCAAAAACAGCAGGATCGGCCCGCTTGCCCACGGATGGCACAGGCTGGTATTCCACTTCTGTTCTTTTCCCCACGCCTCGAAGCAGGTAGTCGCCCCCTCCCGTATCATCTGCATCCAGGAATGCTCGCCCTCGTTTGTCATCAGGTCATACATCTCCTGATATTTCCCGATATTTGCCAGACCTTTCAGCAAAAAATATGCAGTGTACACGCCACACCGGAGTCCCTTTTTACAGATTTCTTCCGCGATCGCCTCTCTCGCCTCCGGCGGCTCCAATCCGAAAAACAGTGGGATTCCGTTCGAGTGAAGCGCCGTGTGGTCAGATATTTCGCTGTCCGCAAACAGCTTTTTCTCTTCCCGGTAAAATGCCTGCAAAAAAGCCGCCTTGGTGCGCTCACATTTTTCCTGCAACGCGTTTTCCGTGATGCCAAGGATCTGCTGTATTTTTGCCGTATAACTCAATGCCCCGTAATAAAATGCATTGATCACATTGTGGCATCCGTCGCCCACTGGGATCGACAGGTCAAAATCATAGTCGTCCCGCAGGTTATCCGGCCAGTCCACGAGGTTCCATTTATCCGTCACATGACAGAGCAGTCCGTCCTCCCTCTCATACCCGGAAAAATGCTGCAGCATCCCAAGGATTGTTGGATAGACCTCCCGCAGATACGCAAGGTCCCTCGTATAACAGTAATAGCGGTACACCTCGTACGGGTACATCAGAGAATAATCGGCGATCTCCTGCATCAGGCTTCCCGGCGCCACCGCCATAAGCCCCGCATCAATCCTTGCCGACTGTCTGAAATTATCCAGCGCTTTGCGGTACATTTCCGGTTCCCCGGTCAGATACATCTGGCAGGGCGCTGTGATCGCCAGATCCCCGAGATACTGCCCCTTTTCCCGGCTCGGGCAGTCCACATACGTCTCCTGCGTGCCAAGCCTTACGCTCCGCTCGCACAGCTCCCATATCTGCTGCATCTTCACATCCGTGCAGCCTCGCAGCGATGTGTGCTCCTCCATCGGATAGTGGCGCGCCCACACGAATATCAGCTGTGGCATAGCCGTCACTTCCACATAGCGGAACGCCTTGTAGTCATAGTTTTCCAATTCGTCCTGCTCACCAGACAGCGTCCAGTATTCCTCATAATTGCAGTTGCAGCGCATCTGATAGCGCACGCGGTTATTTTCATCTAATTCTTCCCCGAAGCGCACGCGGATGCAATCCCCCGATTTTCCCCGGGCTGTAATATGCAGACATCCCACAACCTCTGTGCCAAAATCCAGCAGGTATCCTTCCTGCAGCAGCTCTTTGATCTGAACC
>CAVCFM010000336.1:0-3624 GCA_963601305.1 bacterium
CTTCAATACCTGCCCTTATCTGTTCCATGCTCTGTGCCTGGTCTGCAGCGCTTTCCGCTGTTTTCTGGATCATGATGTTAACCGCATCCACTGCTTCCACTGCCTCTTTGAGAGAACTCATAACGCCATGCGCAATATCATTGCCCTTGTTAATCTCTTCCATGGAAACGCCGATCAGATTTCTCGTCATGTTGGCTGCCTTAGAACTCTCTAACGCCAGCTTTCCGATCTCATCTGCAACTACCGCAAATCCTTTTCCTGCCTCTCCGGCACGTGCTGCCTCGATTGAAGCATTTAACGACAGAAGGTTGGTCTGATCTGCAATCTCCTCGATGGTCTTGATAATGCCCACTACCTGTTCGGAGGTCTCATGTATCTTCTGGACCGCCTCCATCATCTCGCCCATCTTATCCTGACTCTGCTCCATCATCGTTGTCACGTTTTTCGTTTCATCTGCGGAATGTTGTGCATCGGCCTTGCTCTCCTCCACCTGTTCTGTGACAGAGACTGCAGTTGCAACCAGCTCTTCCACTGCCGCCGCCTGTGTACCGCTGCCCTCTGCCAGTCCCTGCGCTGCTTTTGCCAGCTCGCCGGCGCTTGTGGCAACCATCTGCGAGCTGTCGCTGATGCCATGCATTACTTCGTTCATGGAACTTGAAATATTGAGAAGTGCCACTTTTAACTTCTGGAACTCACCCACATACTTCTGTTTTAGCTCTATCGCAAGCTTTCCTTCTGCGATCTGGTCTAACGCGTGTGACGCCTCATCCAGATAGGCAATGTACTCTTTTAACCGATCCACCGTCGCCCCGATGGATGCTCCCAGCTCTCCAATCTCATTGTCTGCCGACACATCGATCGTGACATCCAGATCTCCCTCTGCCAGCTTCTGAGCCGTCTCGTTTAATTCAGCGATCGGCTTTGACAATGCCGCGGATGTCCTGCGGATTTTTTCCATCACGATGATAATGCCTACCGCAAACACCAATGCCAGCACGCCCAGTGTGATAAATACCATCTGGAAATACTCCGTAAATGGCATATTACTGATTACCAGATATCCGGTGCTGCCCACCTCTGTCACATTGCCGTACTTGGTCGTTCCATTTGCCTTGTATTTCAAAAACTGTGTCTGTCCGTCTGCAACCGCATTTACCACGTTTGAAGAAACGTCCACATCTGCAATGTTCTGCTGTATCCAATCTGACTGCGGATGGTAGATGATTGTTCCCTCTGCCGACAACAACAGCACATATCCATTGGTTCCAATCTTATATCCGCTCATAACTTCATCGACATGGTCCAGTGAAATATCCAGACCTGCCGCGCCAAGCACATTTCCGTTCTCATCGTACACCGGTGCTGCGGCACTTAAGATCAGTCCCCCTGTACTGGAATCCACATACGGCTCTGTCAACACCGCCTGCCCGCTCTCGATGCAGCTATACCATGCACGCCCTGTGATATCCCAGCCATCTCCCGATGTAAATCCGTCCGACTGTGTGATCACACTCGCGTCCAAATCCGCGATCCACGCCGCCATCAAATTTTCCTCATCGGCAGCCGCTGTATTTACCAGATAGGTTTCCACATCCCCCATATCTTTTGCCTTTAAAATATCATCGCCCGCTTTTGTCTCTGATAACACGGCACGTATTTGTGGATTGACTGCCAGCGTCTCCACTTCCTTCGTGTATTGCTCAAAAAATCCTGCCAACTGATTCGCTGACGCCTCGGACTCCAGCGTCAACTGCGTCTTCTTGGAGTAGTAGACTGTCTGTGTCACAATTATCGCAATCAGTACTTCCACAAGTATATACACAATCAACACGCTCCTGCCAATCTGACCGCGAATCTGATTGGCAATCCGCCCTTTTGCGCCGTCACTTTTTTCTTTTGTTTTTACCTTCATAAAATGTTCTCCTTCTTGTTTGCCTGCCAATAGACTTATTATAGTACTTTCTATCCATTCACGCAATCAAATTTTTATACTTTTCTCGCACAATTCCGTTATTTTCAGAATTTTTATGCAAAATATATGGTAAACTCTCACTCATTTACCGGAACTCTGACTTGCCCTCCGCCCTATTGTGAGATACAATTAATATCGTTATTTACGTCAACAGACAACCGGCAGCGGTTGCATTTTATAGGATAGAAAGAGGAATTCATATGTGGATTGCTGACAATTGGAAAGATTACGAAGTGATTGATTGCTCCAAAGGAGAAAAATTAGAGCGCTGGGGGAACTATATTCTCGTGCGCCCAGACCCGCAGGTTATCTGGGATACGCCCAAAACCCAAAAGGGCTGGAAACGAATGAATGGCCACTATCACCGCAGTGCAAAGGGCGGCGGTGAATGGGAATTTTTCGATTTGCCGGAGCAGTGGCAGATCCATTACGGCAGTCTGACTTTTAACCTGAAGCCTTTCAGCTTCAAGCACACCGGTCTTTTCCCGGAGCAGGCGACCAACTGGGACTGGTTCTCCGATAAGATCAGAAAAGCGAACCGTCCGATCAAAGTGTTAAATCTGTTCGCCTACACCGGCGGCGCCACATTAGCTGCCGCAGCAGCCGGAGCTTCCGTCACTCATGTGGATGCCTCCAAGGGCATGGTGACCTGGGCTAAGGAGAACGCGGTCTCCTCCGGTCTTAAGGACGCGTCGATCCGCTGGATCGTCGACGATTGTGTCAAGTTCGTGGAGCGTGAAATCCGCCGCGGCAACCATTACGATGCGATCATCATGGATCCGCCATCCTACGGAAGAGGTCCGAAGGGTGAAATCTGGAAAATCGAGGACGCCATCTATCCGCTGGTGCAGCTCTGTGAGCAGCTGCTCTCCGATGATCCGCTGTTTTTCCTGATCAACTCTTATACCACCGGATTACAGCCGGCAGTCTTAAGCTACATGATGAATACCGTGTTAAAAAAATACCACGGCAACATCTCGGCAGAAGAGATCGGCCTTCCGGTTTCCTCGAACGGTTTGGTACTTCCATGTGGTGCAAGCGGAAGATTTGAGCGGTAAATTGCATAATAATGCCGGGCGGCATGCGATGGATATTCCTGCTTCGCATGCCGCCCGGGCGTGTAAGTGTGCGCCTGGCGCACACTTTATTTTATCTATTTGATTGGAATTTCTAATGTGTCACTTACCTTCTCATACTCTGTCTGCGACGTATACTTGACAATCCCGACACGAAGCATATCATCCGAGCGTTCCAATGGCTCAAACAGCACTGCGCAGTGCGTCCCCTCATCACATTCCCCGGCTGTCATTCCAGCCCAGGGAATACGTTCTCCCTTGGCATCATAAATCACAGGTGCTAAAAACTGCTCATCATCCGGCCACTCTTCCATCACTAGCTCATCATAGCAAAAGTGCTGAATATATCTGATAAGATGATACGTTTTCCTCTCTCCGTTCGTATCGTAATTCAAATCTTGATTTAACATCCATTCTTTTGATTCTTTTATCGTAGGAATTTCTATCTCTAAAGTAACACTGGCATTTATCACTTCATCAGATGTTTCGTCCTCCACCGTAAAAGCAGAAAATGTAATTGCTATTTTTTGCCCTACATCCTCCTCCGTAAAATTGGTTGTGTGATAACGTTTTATC
>CAVCFM010000337.1:0-2139 GCA_963601305.1 bacterium
GACGGAAGCTGGTATGCGGTGATGCTGGCATCGCGTCTGATAGATGGGGCGTGTAAAAATCTTGGAAGAGAGACATTTATCTGCCCGATGAAATGGGAGAGAGACTGGCCGTTACTTTCACCTGATACAGGAAAAATCGAGTGGGAGTATCCCGCACCGGAATGTCTTGCGTGGAATGAGGAAAAAGAGGATGTGATAAGGGAAGAGTTTGACGAGGATAAGCTTTCCATGTCATTTTCTCTTTATGGACGACCGTATGAAAAATATTACAACCTGTCAGATTCAAAATTATTTTTGAAATGTATTGCGCAGTCCCTGACAGATGAGATCCATCCGGTAAGTTTTGTGCCACAGTACCGGAAGGATGCATATGCTGCGTTTGTGGGAAAGTGCCAGCGCAAGATAGATACCACAGTGACCTGTCAGATGCAATTCCTTCCGGAAAACGAAGAAAGTGCCGGGCTGGCAGTCATGCAGGCGATGAACCATCAGTATCATGTGGAACGCGCTGTATCTGCCGGAAAGCAGGTGGTGCGTGTGGTGCGGTATAAAGGAGAGTATAACTGTCCGCCGTATCTGCCGGGATTTGAGTTCCATGCGAAGAGAGAAGTGCTCATAGAGCAGGAGTGGGACGATAGGGATATCGTGTTGCAGATCCAGATGGAGGGCGAGAAATTTATGATACGCGTTGGAACGGATAGGCAGCATCTAAAAGACATGATCGTAGCAGATGGAAAAGAGATTAATCCTGAATATGTGGGATGTATGGCAGGAACCATGATCGGAATGTTTGCATCGGGGCATGGAACTTCGAGTGATAATCAGGCAGCCTTCGACTGGTTTGAGATAAATTAATTTTTTGACTTCAAAATCCATTCCACATATAATAAAAGAATACAAAGTGATTTGTATTGGTGGTATCACATAAGATTTTGGGGGATAAAAGAGATGTATCCATGTAATCAGTTTTCGATTGATGTTGTCCGGGACGTGAATCAGTCAAAGCATTTTCATTCAGAGATGGAGATCCTGTATGTTCTGGACGGACAAGTTGAAGTTGCAGTTCAGGATAAATCCTGGACGATGAATAAAGACGATGTTATTGTCATTAACTCAGGCGTGGCACATGAGATTAAGACAGTGGGAGAACATAATATTTTTTGCATTGTAAAATATGATTATCATGTGCTGACGGAGGTTGTCAGTCAGTCTGGAACGATGTTTGTGTGCAATAGCTGCGCGGATGTGGAAAATGACTTTGAGGAGATAAAAAGTATTATCAAAGAAATGATATATGGGGAGGTATTGTATACAAGGAAGACACGGAGCTATCAATACAGCCTGTTTTATCATTTGCTGGATGTTCTGGCGGAAAACTATATGATCGAACATCTGCATATAAATCCGGAGGAATACCAGGCGGATGAAAAACTACAGAAAGTGATCCATTATATCCACAAAAATTATCAGGATGGGATCAGTCTTTCTGAGCTGGCGGAAGAGATGTATATTTCCACGTCCACGTTGTCGCGATTTTTTAAGAAGCAGACAGGAATCTATTTTGCAGAATATGTCTCGCAGATCCGGATGCAGTATGCGGTAAATGAAATGCTGTATTCCAATAAGAATATTACAAAAATTGCAATGGACTGTGGATTTTCGAATGTATCATCCTTTAATAAAGTATTTCGTGAGACATTTTGCTGTTCGCCGACAGAGTATCGGACCAGGATGCTTGAACAGATCAGCAATCAGAACAAGGAAAAAGAACTGCTGAAAGAAGAACTGCGTGAGGAATTAAAGGATAAGATAGAGCCGGTCTTTCACGAACAGGATGAAAATGTCCTGGTGTTTGATGTCAATAAGACGCAGCCATTCCGCAAACCGTGGTCGAAATGCATTAATATAGGGAGCTTTTATCAGCTTACAAGGGCAAATGTGCAGTATCATCTTCTGTATCTGGTCAAGCAGCTGGGATTTACACATGCCAGAGTATGGTCTATTTTTTCCGATAAGCTTATGATCACCGATGGAAAGACAGTGGGTGCATATAATTATGATACCCTGGATACGGTGCTGGATTTTCTGGTGCAGAATCATATTAAGCCGTGGATCGATTTTTATAAACGACCGGATACG
>CAVCFM010000338.1:0-4023 GCA_963601305.1 bacterium
CAATATGCCAATGTGCAGTATCCGTGGGATGGCAGAGAGGAAATCTGGACAGAGGAGATGCCGAAGGAATTTAACCCGGTGGCAAGCTATGTCAAATATTTTACACTGCCAGAGCAGTTTGCCGGGGAGCGGGTGTTTATCTCATTCCAGGGCGCCGAGAGCGGTCTTGTGGTCTGGCTGAACGGCAGGTATGTGGGATTTTCCGAGGACTCGTTTACACCGTCGGATTTTGAACTGACCCCGTATCTGAAAGAGGGCGAGAATAAGCTCGCCGTGCAGGTGTTTAAGTGGACCATTGGAAGCTGGTGTGAGGACCAGGATTTTTTCCGGTTCTCGGGACTGTTTCGGAGTGTCTTTCTCTACAGTATTCCGAAGGTGCATGTGTCAGATGTAAAAATTCAGACCTTGCTGCCGGATGAGGTGTCGGGTGATACGGCATCGTCCGCGACCCTTCAGGTCAATCTGAAAGCGGTGAGTGGAGAAATCCAAGACGGCGCCAATGGAGTATCCGGTAAGATCAGACTCCGATTGTCAGAGCTGGGACGTCTGGACAAATGTGCGGGGGCAGCGAGAGAGAACGCTGTTATTTTTGAAAAAGAGGAGACATTATCCGAGGAAAATGAGTTCCGCTATGAGGTGGAGCAGCCAAAGCTGTGGAGTGCCGAGTGCCCGTATCTCTACGAACTTTCTGCGGAGGTGTTGGATGAGGACGGCAAGGTGCTTGAGGTGTTTGCACAGAAAGTCGGCTTCCGGCGCTTTGCGATGAAGGACGGTATCATGTGTCTCAACGGCAGACGCATTGTGTTTAAGGGTGTGAACCGCCATGAATTTTCCTGCGAGTCGGGGCGCGCGCTAAACCTGTCTGAGACGCTGTGCGATATCGTGACGATGAAGCAGAACAACATCAATGCGATCCGCACCAGCCACTACCCGAACAGCACCGGCATCTATGAGCTGTGCGATATCTACGGTATCTATATGATAGCGGAAAATAATTTAGAGTCCCACGGAAGCTGGGATGCGGGAGCGTTCCGCAAAAATGCACCGTTTGAGGCGATCGTTCCGGGGGACAATGAAAAATGGCTGGCGCGCATGTTAGACCGGGTAAATTCCTGCTATCAGCGCGATAAAAATCATCCGGCGATTTTGATCTGGTCCTGCGGCAACGAAGCGTTCGGCGGAAAAGTCATCTACGAGATGTCCCAGAAGTTCAGAGAGCTTGACCAAGAGCGTCTCGTGCACTATGAGGGCGTTTACAATGACCGCAGATACAACGGAAGCAGTGATATGGAAAGCCAGATGTATCCGTCTGTGGAGCGCATCAGGGCAAATCTGGAAGAACAGAAGGAAAAACCGTTTATCTGCTGTGAGTACACGCATGCAATGGGCAATTCCTGCGGTGCGATGCACAAATACACAGATCTGACGGATAGCGAGCCGCGCTACCAGGGTGGATTTATCTGGGATTACATTGACCAGTCCATCACAAAGAAAGACCGTTACGGCAGGGAATTCCAGGCGTATGGCGGCGATTTCCTAGAGCGTCCTACCGATTATAATTTCAGTGGCAACGGTATCTGCTATGCGAAGGACAGAAAGCCGTCACCGAAGATGCAGGAGGTAAAATTCAACTACCAGAATATCAGCGTTGATTTTACGGACGATGGATTTGTGGTGCGCAACAAGAATCTGTTTTTGAATACGGACTGCTATGACGCTTATCTGATCTTAGCGAAAAACGGAAACGAAGTGCGGAGAGAGCGCGTAACGCTTGCGGTGGAGCCGCTTGGTGCGTGCAGTTATACGTTTGTGCAGTTTGCAGAGTTGTTTTCTGGCACACCGCTTTTGGGAGATGCATCCGCTAAATGCGAAGTGCGCGAGGACACAGAGTATAACATTACCGTTTCTTTCTGCCTGAAAGAGGATATGATATGGGCGAAAGCCGGTCATGAGGTTGCATTCGGACAGAAGGTATTTCCAGTGATAAAAGCATCCGCAGAGCGAAGCGTGCCTAAGATCCGCGTTATTCATGGTAAATGGAATTTGGGCGTCAAGGGTGAGAATTTTGAGGTGCTGTTCTCCTACAATAGTTCGGGACTTGTCTCTTACCGGTATGAGGGAAGAGAACTGATCGAGAAAATCCCGATGCCGAACTTCTGGCGCGCACCGGTGGACAATGATTGTGGAAACCGCATGCAGGGACGGATGGCACAGTGGAAAATCGCCAGCATGTATGCAGGCATGAGCAGCACGGGATTGTTTGACTATCCGGCTCCGGTTGTGGAGGAGAGTGAGGATGCTGTGGCAATTACATACACATACGTTCTGCCGACGACACCGCAGGCGCAGTGCCAGGTGCGCTACCGCGTGACAGGAGACGGCGTGGTGGAGACAACGCTTACCTATGACCCGGTGGCAGAGCTTTCCGATATGCCGGAGTTTGGCATGATGTTCAAGTTAAATGCGGATTATGACAGACTTACCTGGTATGGACTGGGACCGGAGGAAACTTACGTGGACCGCAAAGAGGGCGGCAGACTCGGCGTTTATCAAAACCGTGTTGCAGATAATATGGCGCAGTATCTTGTGCCGCAGGAATGCGGGAACAAGTTAGGCGTGCGCTATGCAAAAGTGACAGATGAGCGGGGAAGAGGCCTGATGTTCATGGGGGATGAATTGTCATTCTCCGCATTGCCTTACACACCGCATGAGCTGGAAAATGCCATGCATGCCTATGAGCTGCCAGAGGTGCATTACACGGTAGTGCGTGTCGCAATGGCGCAGCTTGGCGTGGGCGGCGATGACAGCTGGGGCGCTCTGGTACATCCGGAGTATCATATCGATGTGACAAAGCCACTGACATTTACCTTCCGGTTCTGTGGCATTTCGTAGGGAAAAGAAAGGATAGAAAATATGAAATTTGTTAAGGGAATGGATTTATCTACATTACTCGAGTTAGAAAAATGTGGTGCAAAATACTACGATGGCGGACAGGAGATGGACATTTTGGACATCATGAAAAAATACGATGTCGATACCATCCGCATCCGTCTGTGGAATGACCCGTGGTCAGAAAGCGGCGAATCTTACGGCGCCGGGGAAAATGATCTAAAGACATCACTTGAGATTGCAAAAAGAGTGACGGCAGCAGGATTTGGTGTGCTGTTAAACTTCCACTACAGTGATTTCTGGGCAGATCCGGGCAAACAGTTCAAGCCAAAAGCGTGGGCTTCCTACGGTGTGGAAGAATTAGAGCAGGCGGTGTACGATTTTACCTTGGAGACGATGGAAACATTCTTAGAGCAGGGGGTCAACATCACGATGGTCCAGGTCGGAAACGAATTGTCCAACGGACTGCTCTGGCCGGAGGGCAAGGTGCCAAACTATGACAACATTGCCAGATTTGTAAATGCCGGTATCCGTGCAGTCAGAAAGGCAGATGCCGACTATCAGGAGCGTGTGCAGGAGGGAGAGGCAGAAGCCCTTGGCGTGCGCGGCCAGAAGTTAGATAAGATCCCGGTCATGATCCATCTGGACAACGGTGGCAAAAACGAGCTCTACCGCGAGTGGTTTGACAACTTTACCAGACGCGGCGAGGACTTTGAGATCATCGGGCTGTCCTATTATCCGTTCTGGCACGGCACTTTGCAGATGCTTGAGGATAACATGAACGACATCGCAGAGCGTTACGGCAAGGATTTGATCGTGGCAGAGGTTTCCATGGGCTACACGATGGAGGACTACAAGGACTATGAGAAGCTCTCCGATGAAGAGCGCAAAGGCTACGCTACACGCCCGGCGCTGGTGGAGAAGATCGAGTATCCGATGACCGTGCAGGGACAGTATGATTTTATGGAGGACTTCTTACAGCGCATCAGCCATATTTACGGCAATCAGGGCAGAGGTTATTTTTACTGGGAGCCGGCGTGGATCCCGGTACCGGGCTCCGGCTGGGCAACTCCGGCATCCTTAAAATATATCGAGGACCCGGGTCCATGTGGCAACGAGTGGGCGAACCAGGCA
>CAVCFM010000339.1:0-6842 GCA_963601305.1 bacterium
GACTGTCATAGCAAGTACAAGCATAAGGCTTACTACTTTCTTCTTCATAATATTTTCCTCCTATAGAAAATTATCTATATAAACGCCAAAGCGTTTATAACAACTATAATTTTTGTTGCATTGTCGTTGTAACACGTTATCACGCTAAACTATTTTTTTGTATCAAAAAAAGTGCCAACAGACCCCCTTGTCCACTGCACTCTTTAAATATACAACTGTCTGCTGCTCACGCACAACACCTTATTTATTATACATGCATGAACGATTTTGTCAACTCTTTTTCGCGGAGCCAAAATCAAGTATTTATTCTCAATTTTACAATTTTTTTACATTTTCCATGAATTTTGCTCACTTCGCCGCTTTGTTATAACCTGTGTTTTTAATAGATATAACCACTGTTTATATTATGTCTTATCATTCTAAAAAAAGATGCCACCCGAAGGTGACACCCTTTTTGTATTTCAATCAAACCAAGCTGATTAGTTCTTTGTTGCATACATGAAGTATTTCATACCTGTTACAGTTGCATATACGCCAGTAACATTAGATTTCATCATGTATAAGTCATTGTAGTAGTAGAGCGGAACAACTGCCCATGTATCCATTAACATATCCTCTGCCTCATGCATTAACTCTACACGTCCTGCAAAGTCTGTTGTGGTACGGATTTCCTCACATAAAGCATCGTACTCATCCCAGTTCTGTGGAGCTGCGGAAGTAGGATTCTTACCTAACTGCATATCGTTGTTACCGGATGTGCTAAGGAATATCTCAAGCATGTTGCTTGGGTCATCGTAATCTGCTAACCATCCCTCACGGGCTACACCGAAGTTACCATTCTTACGGTCATTTAAGAATACATTCCAGTCCTCAGTTTTGATCGTTACCTCGATACCTACGATTGCAAGATCCTGCTGAATTGCCTCTGCAACCTGCTGATGTCCGGTACCATCGTTGATAACATACTCAAATCCGAGTGCCGGATCGATGGAGTAGCTTCCGTCGCCATTATCAGTCAGGGTGTAACCAGCTTCCTCTAAGAGGGATACTGCTTCCTCTACGTTTGCTGCACCTGTGGTTGCTGCATCGTAGTAAGATTTGGTGTGGAACTCGCCGCCGTTGCCATCTGCCATACCAACTGGTACAAATGCATCTGCTGGAACCTGTCCGCACTGTCCGATATTGTCTACGATGTACTGACGGTCGATCAATAAGCTCATTGCCTCACGCATCTTAGCTGCCTGCTCAGGAGTCTTGCCATCGAACATAGAGTCGTTTACGTTGAATCCGATGTAGTAGGTTCCAAGGTTATCTACAACGTAGAACTCTGGGCTGCCGGATAAAGACTGGATCTCATCGGTCGGTACGGAATCGATGAAGTCAAGGTCGCCGTTGTTATATGCAGCGTAGATAGCTGTATCATCTGCACTTAACATGAACTCTAAGGTATCCATGGTTACGTTTGCTGCGTCATAGTAGTTCGGGTTCTTTACATATACCATGCTCTCATCATGAGACCAGGACTCTAAGGTGTAAGCACCGTTGCATACGAAACCAGCTTCCTGCGCCCATGCACCAGGGTTGGTTCCATCCGGGTTAGCTGCATCAACATCTGCCTGGTATACCGGGTAGAAGGTTGGGAATGCAAGTAAGTCAAGGAAGTATGGGCATGGATTGGTCAATGTAACTGTCAATGTATAATCATCTGTTGCTTCTACAGCAAGGCTTCCGTCATCATTACGTGCGATGATGTCAAACAGATATGCGTAATCTGCTGCGGTCTCCTCTGCAACAACACGGTTCCAGCTGTATACGAAGTCGTTTGCTGTCAGTGCTTCGCCGTTGCTCCATTTAGACTCGATCATCTTAATGGTGTATACGGTTCCGTCATCAGAAATCTCTGCCTCACCTAATGCAGGTACTAAGTTGCAGTCTTTGTCATAGGTATATAAACCAACGAAAGAGTTTACTGCAAGGCAGCCACCGTCAACGGAGCTGTTCAATGCCGGGTCCAGATGATCTGGCTCACTTGCCAGGTTGATCTTTAATACTCCTGTGTCAGAGCTGGTTGCTGTTGTCTCACCAGCGGAAGCTGCTTCTGTTCCTGCCACGTCTGAAGTTGTGCTGTCGCCTGCGCTGCTAGAAGAGCCGCCACAAGCTGCAAGACCAAGGGTCATAGAAGCAACCAGTAATGATGCTACTGCTTTTTTCATAATATTTTCCTCCTAATAGAAAATGATATATGTTTCCTGCATGGAACGTAATCCTCATTTTACATTTCATACAGTTGAAACCTGTTTTATTTGTTCCAGCATGCCACGAAATGTCCATCGCCACGATCCGAAAGCGGTGGCATCTCTGCCGCACACTGCTCTGTCGCATAGCGGCATCTGGTTCTAAACGGGCATCCGCTTGGCATATGAAGTGGGGAAGGAACATCTCCCTCTAAGACAATACGTTTGCTCTTTCTCGCTGTCTCCGGATCCGGGATTGGAACTGCGGATAACAGACTCAGTGTATATGGATGGATCGGGTTGTTGTTCAACTCATCCGCATCTGCAATCTCCATCATCTTGCCAAGGTACATAACTGCGATTCTGTCTGAGATATGATGCACAACCAGAAGGTCATGTGCGATGAACAGGTATGCTACCCCTAACTTATCCTGTAATTCCTCAAACATGTTGACTACCTGCGCCTGAATGGATACATCCAACGCGGACACCGGCTCATCACAGACAATAAACTTCGGATTAACCGCAAGCGCTCTCGCGATACCGATACGCTGTCTCTGTCCGCCGGAGAACTCATGTGCATAACGTGCTGCATGCTCTGCATTCAGTCCGACTAACTCCATCAGATCAAGGATTTTCTCGCGGCGCTCTGCCTTGTTGCTGTATAGCTTGTGGACATCTAAAGGCTCTCCGATAATATCCTCCACGGTCATTCGCGGATTTAAGGATGAATACGGATCCTGGAATACCATCTGCATCTGTCTGCGGTATGGCATCATATCCACATCAATCTTTTTCTCACTGTCAAATAATACATTTCCGTCAAATACAATACGTCCTGCGGTCGGCTGATACAGACGGAGCAAGGTACGTCCCACTGTCGTCTTACCGCATCCGGATTCTCCTACCAGACCGAGTGTCTCTCCCGGTTTGATGGCAAATGAAATATCATCTACTGCTTTTAAATAAGTCGTTTTAAATCCCTGGCGCACAGGAAAGTACTGTTTTAAATGACTTACCTCAAGAAGGTTTCTCTCTTCGCTCATTATTTTTCCTCCTGTGCTTCGTATAATTCTTTTACATTCATCCAGCAGCTTGCCTGATGTGTCTCACTGATCTTAAGTTCCTGTGGCTTTTCATTCAGGCAGATCTTCATCGCTGCCTCACACCGCGGACAGAACGCACATCCCTTTGGCATGTTCAGCAGGTTGATCGGTGTTCCGCCGATTGGAACCAGCTTCTCACCCATGTTGTCTGCTTTTGGGATGGAACGAAGCAATCCCTTGGTGTACTCGTGTGCCGGGCGGTAGAAAATGTCATCTGCCGTACCCCGTTCACAGACACGACCACCATACATTACCATAATCTCGTCACACATGCTTGCGATAACTCCCAGGTCATGTGTTACCATGATGATCGCCATTCCTAACTTTTTCTGCAGATCCTGCATCAGTTCAAGGATCTGTGCCTGGATCGTCACATCCAACGCGGTTGTCGGCTCATCGGCGATCAGGATATCCGGCTCACATGCCAGTGCCATCGCGATCATCACACGCTGACGCATACCACCTGACAACTCATGTGGATACTGTTTTACACGGCTCTCCGGCTCGTTGACACCAACTAATGACAGCATCTCGATTGCACGTTCTTTTGCCTCTTTCCGGTTTTTATCGGTGTGGAGTAAAATTGCCTCCTCCAGCTGATAGCCGACGGTAAATACCGGGTTCAAACTTGTCATCGGGTCCTGAAAAATGATGGAACATTTTTCTCCGCGGAACTTCTGCATCTGCTTATTGCTCCATTTGGTGATATCCTCACCTTTATAACGAACTGCTCCACCGGTAATTTTTCCGGTAGATGCCAGAATCTGCATAATGGAATAGGCTGTTACGGATTTACCGGAACCGGACTCTCCTACAATTCCCAAAGTCTTTCCAGGCTCCAAGTTAAAGGATACACCGTTTACCGCACATACCTCACCAGCATCGGTAAAGAAACTGGTATGAAGGTCATCTACTTCAAGTAAATATTTATTCTCTGCGCTCATCTTGTTCTCTCCTTAATCTCATGTTAATCCAGTTTGGAATCGAATGCGTCGCGCAATCCATCGCCCAACAGGTTTAATGCCAATACGATCAAACAGATGGCAACCGCCGGGATCACCAGACGCAGCGGATAGGACTGCATACCGGAACGCGCTGCATTTGCAAGGGAACCCAAGGAGGCAAGCGGTGCAGATACACCTAAACCTAAGAAACTCAGGTAACTCTCTGTAAAAATAGCACTCGGAATCTGTAATGCTGTTGTGATGATGATAACAGACAGACAGTTCGGCAAAATATGCGTTGTCAGGATCCTGCGGTTGGATGTTCCGATACATCTTGCTGCCAGCACATATTCATTATTTTTAATGGATAAAATCTGTCCACGGATCAATCGCGCCATTCCGACCCAGTAAAGTAATGCGAATACCACAAACATGGAGATCATATTCGTGCCGAGTTTTGAGAAAACCGTACCGTACAACGCACCCTCTAACAATCCGTCCAATACAACGGATAACAGAATGATCAAAAGCATATCCGGCAGGGAGTAGATGATATCGACGATACGCATCATGATCAGATCGACCATACCGCCAAAGTAACCTGCGATGGAACCGTACACCAGACCAATGATAAGAACCATGATCGATGCCACAATACCAATGGAAAGACTGACTCTTGTTCCGTATACCACACGGATGAAGTAATCACGGCTCAAGTTGTCTGTTCCAAAAATATGAGGGAACAGTTTCTCGCCGGTCTCATCCATATATTGCTGTTCTAACTTCGAGTACTCGAACGGTCCCATATTGGCTGCGGATTTATCACGCACACCGTTGACATTGATAATCTCATCGTAGCTGTATGGAACCACATGTGGTGCAATGATAATGGTCGCAATAATCAGGACCAATACCACAATACTTCCCATAGCCAGCGGATTTTTGCGTAGGCGGCGCATACCATCTTTGAAGAAGGTCGTGGACTCGCCCATAACATCCTGCTGTTTTTTCTCTTCATCTGTAGCTTTGTCGAAATTTGCCTGACTGAATTTGGATAAATCAATCTGTGCAGATAAAAACTGACGCTTCATTGCTTTACTTTCACTGTTTGCCATTGTTAAAACTCCTATCCTACTCCAATGTAATACGTGGGTCTACCAGTTTGTATGCGATATCGGTAAGCAGGTTTGCAATTACCATCAGGATCGCAAGGAAAATGGTGGTCGCCATAATGGTTGTGTAATCACGGTTTGTAATACTTGTTACAAAGGAGGAACCAAGTCCACCAATGGTAAAGATATTCTCAACGACCATGGAACCGGTCAATATGTAAGCAACCATCGGTCCCACATATGTGATAACCGGAATCAGTGCATTACGGAGTGCATGTACGAAAATTACTTTCCAGGCAGCCACACCCTTTGCTCTCGCTGTACGGATATAATCCTGATTGAGTGCATCCAACATACTGGTCTTCGTAAGTCTGGTGATGTATGCCATCGGATATACCGCAAGTGCGATGATCGGCAATACATAATTCGGATTCGAGGACGACCATACCGGGAACCATCCGAGTTTCTGGCAGAACACCAACATCAGCAGTGTCGCCAGCACGAAGGACGGCATCGCCGTTCCCAATGTTGTAAAGAACACGATCAGTCGATCCGGCAATCGGTTTCTCGTCAGTCCGGCGATACTTCCCAGGATAATTCCACTGATGATCGCTACCAGTGCTGCTTTTCCACCGAGCTGTGCTGATACAGCAAACTTGCTGGAGATATCGGTCCAGATGTCACGTCCTGTCTTAAGGCTGACACCCCAGTCACCATGCAGCAGATTATTCATATAAAGGATATACTGCTCGCCTACCGGCTTATCCAGATTGTATCGTTTTTCAAGTTCCGCCTGAACTGCCGGGGTAGAAGCTTTCTCCTTGTTAAAAGGTCCACCCGGGATCGCGTTCATTGCAAAAAATGCAATTGCGCTGACGATTAAGATTGACACTATCGCCAAAAGGATTCTTTTTACAACATATTTTGCCACTTTTTGTCACTCCTGTTTCTCTCTTATTTGCACATGTATTTTTATGCATAAAATGGTGATGTTTTCGCCCCATTGCGCCATCACACCACCATTGTGTCACTTTATATGATTAAATTGCTCCGCCACATATCTGTATTATACACGCCCTGTCTCATTTGTCAACGCATAATTGTATACCAAAATACACGAATAATCATTCACGCGACTGTATCCCCTAGAAATACAAGTGTTTTTCCCTCTATTTTTTTTTGAATTTTTTTGCTATACTATTTTTTGCAGGAATCGTGCTATATCCTGCGGTAATTGCAAACATAATCTGAATTTATAGAAGGGTTTTTTTCATGATAACTACAGAAGAGATTTTAAACATGAATTTTTATAAAAAAGAGAAGTTTACCGGCAGCTATCTCGGGATGCGCTACCTGATCAAAAAAGATGTGATCGAGACTCCCGTGGAAGGCGGCGAGGAGGGCGAAGTCAATAAGACAGATATCTTCCGTGCCTATGTATGGCCC
>CAVCFM010000340.1:0-2751 GCA_963601305.1 bacterium
ATACTGGTGGTTTTTGTTCGGGTTGAGCGTATCCTGATAGCCCAGGAAGCGCACATTTGTGTATACTGCACCCTCTGCCTCCGTCAGGATCGCGTCCGCGGACTCATTGCTGATGGTGCCGTCTCCATGATATTCCCAGTCATTTTCCACCGTAAGGTTCTCTGCGCTGAACCCGGTAGCCGCAGTCTGCACATACATAAAACATCTCGTCGTTGTCGTTGAGGTATCTGTCGCCAGATCCAGCGGCTGGTTGTGCAGACACACCATCTCGCTGTCCTCACCGATCAGGCTGATATACGGCTTATCAATGATAAGCTGTTTTGTGCTGCTGTTTTCTTCCTCGTAATCACCCGCTTTGATCAGGATTACTTTTCTTGTGGTGTTGCTTGAGGAAACGGAATCCACCGCTGCCTGTACCGTACTGTAACACGGAATACCATCGACTTCCTCCCCATCGGTTCCACTGTAAGATGCATCGACCACAATATCGTAATTCGTCAGATATACAAAATTGAATGTCTCACGCACCTTATCGCCGTTTGATTTTGTGAGGATCAATGTCACATCATTTCTTCCCTCTTCTATGGTAAGTTCCGGGAATGAGAATGTCTCACGCACACCAACTGTCACGCTCGCCTGCTCGGTTCCGTTGACATATGCCGTCACAGTGCCTGCTGCGGTGGCAACACCCTCTAAATAAACCGTGTCACAATATACGGTGTCATAAGATTTTTTTGTAATATAGAGTTCTCCATCCTCGTACACATAGTCTCCGGTATGTCCGTCGGAAGGAAGTGTCCACGCCTCATCGGACAGATTACTGTAGTTGTCCGACGAAAAGCCCTGCACACTGTAATAATAAGGTACCTCCGCCGTGATATCCGTGTCCGTGTAAGATGTATCCTCAACTGTTGCGATCTGGGTTGCATCGGTCTCATCACTGCTGCGGCGGTATACCACATAGTACTCTGCCCCATCGCTCTCGCTCCAGCTAAGCTCTACCCCGGATGTCGCCGAGAGATAGTCAACCGAAACCTCCGGCGCCGTCAAGGCTGCCACAATCTCCACCTCGTTGCTGGTCACATAAGTATTGCGGTTTGATGCTGCCTGCTCCGTTGAGTTACCCAGCGTACCACAGACGCGGAAGGTATAAGTTCCCGCCTCGGTTACCGGATAACTGTAGGTCATCTCCGTCAGATCATCTGCAACGTCCGTATAGTCTCCGCCATCCTTGGATACCTGAAGGACGTATTTTCCGTCGCCATACACACTCTCGCCTGTCCAGCTTACGGTGATGTATTCCCTGGAGTCATCCCCCACCGCGGTGACACTTGTGACCTCCGGTGCCTCTCCAAGCGGCAGATAATATTCATTCTGGTCAAATAAAACATTTCCGTCCGCATCATAGTAAGTCAGATTGGTGACGGTCGCTGTCACGCCCGCAGCCACCAGTCCGTAGTACACCTCTGTGTCTGAACCGTCCGAATTGAAAAGTAAAAAGCTGGACGAATTGTATTTGTATGTGGATGTATAGGTCAGGTCATCCGCCTCGCATGATGTCTCGATGTAAAAATAATCGGATGTCTTGTAAGCGGTCAGATGCAACGTCTCTCCCTCTGTCATCGTCTGGTTGACCTGACCTGCGCCAAGCATATCCTTGGTGGATTTGGAATAAAGTCCGCGGATATTGGTCTTGTTGCGGATTCCAGCCAACGCCGCATAGTTTTCATCAAACGCGCCCAAAAACAGACCGTAGCTGTTTCCGGAACCCTCGATGCTGCTGATGGTAATATCTGCCTCTAACGTGTTAAATTCTGCGGTCATATCCGGGAATGCAAAATAGCTGATCTCCGGGTTGATCGCACCGCTCACGGTCGTGAGTGTTCCACCGGTCTGTGTCAGCACCAGTTTCTGTCCATTTGCCACTGCCGTAAGGTTGTCGGCATTTCCCACTGTCTCGATAATCTCCGGGATCTCCTCGACGGCATCCGGGTCAACCTCGGTCTCCGGCGCCTCGTTTGTCACTGCCACTTCGTGCAGATAGCAGCTTCCTGTGGCACTCACTGTAAACGTAAGCTCTGTGGCATCTCCCTCATAACAAAATGTCGCGGTTGCTCCATCCGATTCCCCCTGAAAAGAAACTTCTGTTGCACTCTCGTCGCCGTCCACATAGACACTTCCTGTGTCTGTGCTTGCAACAATGGTAGCCGATGAACTGCTATAAGCGCACAATCCAAAGGAAATCTTGGCATCCCCGGCTACTTTTACCTGGATCGCGTCCCCGTTTGTGATCACGATTCCATGCTGCGTGCCGTGATAATAGATGCCATTATTGCCCACAACTGTCAAAAGCTTGTCTGTGGATGTCACACTCGCACCACCAGTCAGCTTTCTGGTGGAGGTATAAAGTGTGGATACCACAGAACCATCCTGCATACTGTAAGTATACGTGGTTCCATCTGCTTTTGCGTTGCCGGTCGCTGAGTTATCTTTTACCGTGATCAGATAAGAAGCCGGTTCGGCGTCCCCGTCAAAGGTAAGTGTGATCTGGTTATCTTCTACCGTTGCAGAAGAAATATCACCGGTCAGATCGGTCACATCATCCGCATCTAAAGTTCCGCTTCCGTTTCCGCCCAAATCTGCCCAGATGATCGCCTCATCCGAAGTCGCAAGCTCCACACTTCCGTTCTCATCGGATGCCGTAACGGTAAAATCATCCGTATCACTCTCTCCTGCGGTCACGGTAAATAC
>CAVCFM010000341.1:0-5682 GCA_963601305.1 bacterium
CGCATTGGCGTAGAGCACCGGCAGCGTGATGTCGCGCTGATAGAGGGAGAGCCCGGCGAACCGGCGGTAGGCAGGATCCTCCTTCTGGTCATTATAGGAAGCGGGGACGGACAGCCACTCAAAATCTTCGGTAAGGAGCATCCCCGGCGTAAAGTCGGAATCATGTTTTAATAGCCGGAACTTCCAGAGCCCGTCAAGGCTGATGACATTCCGTGCTTTGTTTGTCTGTGGATAAAGCATAATAACCCTCATTTCTGCGCACTTTTGTGGGTAGGAAGACAGGCGCCCGGTGCGCGCGGACAACACTGTCTCCGTTGAAAAAGAGTTCGTTTCTCGGGGATATCATAGCATTTTGCCATGGGGGATTCCATGCGATATTTTGATGAAAGTATATGAAATTTTAAGGTGGGGGAGAGCCATTTGCTGCCTTTAAATTTTATATGAAATGTGCAAAATTATATATTCTACTTTTTTCCGTGAAATTCTACAATAAGTCATAAGCAAAAACGGCGGCGCCGGTTCATGCGGCGCTTAAGAATAAGGGGGAAATATGAGAGATTTAACAGGATATCCTAAGATCACAGATCAGGAGATAGAGCATGCACTGCAATTTGCATCGGAGCAGGTGTATCACAACCTGCCGATGTTTACAGAGAAGTTCCAGAACGCTTACAGCGTGGATAACTTTTATGCGCCCATTGATAACGTGGATTGGACAAACGGATTCTGGACCGGGGAAATCTGGCTGGCATATGAGTGGATGTTAGAGCACGGGGCCAGTGCACAGAGCCGGGAGGCGGGAGCGCAGGAGCAGGCGGCAGAGTTGCGCGCAGCCGCCGAGGTTCAGGTTGGATCTTTTTATCGGCGCATTGCGGATAAAATCGAGGTCGACCACCACGATATGGGATTTTTGTATACGCCGTCCTGCGTGGCAGCCTACAAGCTGACCGGCAGTAAAAAGGCAAGGGAGGCAGCCATTATGGCGGCGGACCAGCTGATTACCAGATATCATCCGGTGGGCGAATTTATCCAGGCGTGGGGACCGATGAATGCGCCGGAAAATTACCGGCTGATCATCGACTGTCTGCTCAATCTGCCGTTATTATACTGGGCGACCGAGGAGACCGGCGATGAGAAATACCGGAATATTGCAGAAAAGCATATTCACACGGCAGTCGCAAACGTCATCCGGGAGGATTACTCGACCTGGCACACATTTTTCTTCGATATGAAGACCGGTGCACCGGACCACGGCGCGACCTGTCAGGGCTACCGGGACGGTTCCGCATGGGCGAGAGGTCAGGCGTGGGGCGTATACGGAATGGCATGTGCTTACCGTTACACGAGGCGGGAGGATTATATCGATAAATTTCGCCATGTCACGGACTACTATCTTGCGCATCTGCCGAAAGATCTGGTGCCGTACTGGGATCTGGAATTTAACGATGCGGACGGCGACACGCAGCCGAGAGACTCCTCCTCTGCATCCATAGCGGCATGCGGACTGCTCGAGATGAGCAAGTATTTGCAGAGGGATGAGGCAGAGCGCTACACCGGAATTGCAAGGAAAATGTTAAAATCCGTCTACGACAACTATGCGGTGCGCGACAGCAGGACTTCCAACGGACTGGTGCTGCACAGCACCTACTCGAACCATTCGCCTTACAACACCTGCAACCATTACGGTGTGGACGAGTGCAATAGTTGGGGCGATTATTTTTACATGGAGGCGCTGACGCGTCTGCACAAAGACTGGAATCAGTACTGGTAGGTGCAGATTTAAGATGCCTCAAAGGCGGGCAGAAATGGAGATTAGAATGAAAAAGATAGCAGCTTATTGTAAAAAAAATCATCCGGGAAAAGTGCAGGAAGTGCTGGCGCACGCGGACGCGTTCTGTGAGCATGTATTCTGGTTTGACACAGAAAATGATCTGGAGCAGCTGGACGATGCCGTGCGCTATGGCGCAGATATCAAATGGGATTACAATCCGGGAAATGACCCGGAGTATGTGTGGCAGTTTAACAGGCACCGTTATTTTATCGCGATGGGGCAGGCATATCAGCTTACCGGGGATGAAAAATATGCGAAAAACTACGCGGATATGCTCGGTGACTGGATAGAGAAAAATCCGCTGACGGAGGAAAATAAGAAGACGACCTGGCGGATCCTTGAGGCAGGATTTCGCGGCGAATATTGGACGAAGGCATTTACTTATTTTAAGGACAGCCCTTCGGTGACAGCAGAGTTAAAAGAGCGCTTTTATGAGTGCCTCCACGTGCATGCGGTATATATTATGTCCATGCATTCCCCGTACCGGTTGATCAGCAACTGGGGCGTGATCGAAAATCATGGATTGTTTGCGATTGCCCTGACTCTGCCGCAGGATGCGCGGACGAAAAAATATCTTGAGACAGCGATCCTGCATCTGGAGCAGGAGAGCCGAATGGCAGTCATGGCAGACGGTGTGGAGTGGGAGCAGTCGCCGATGTATCACAACGAGGTGCTAAAATGCTTTCTCGATGTGGTGCTGTTGGCGAGAGAACATGACATCGTGCTGCCGGAGTCGATCGTGGACTGTGCAAAACGGATGGCTTACGCCAGCCTGACATGGCAGAAGCCGAACCACAAAGAATTTATGATGGGCGACAGCGATGATTTTGACATCAGCGCGACACTGGGACTTGCAGCGTACTGTTTCCATGATGAAGTGTTAAAATGGGGCGCTTATGATGTTGTGGATTATGAGACTGCCTGGGAGCTTGGGGCAGAGGGAATAGCTTCCTATGAAAAACTGGGGCGGAAGGAACCGGACTTTACGTCGCGGGCGCTGGGCGACACGGGAAATTACTATTTCCGCACCGACTGGACAAAAGATGTGAATCTGCTGCATTTTCACTGCGGTACCATCGGGGCAGGGCACGGTCATTCCGACCAGCTGCATATCGATCTGGTGGCACGGGGCGAGGACGTGCTGATGGATGGCGGCCGTTACACCTATGTCTACGGAGAAAAGCGCCGGGAGTATAAGGACCCGACGATGCACAACACGATAACGGTGGACGGCGAGCTGTTTACCGTCTGCAAGGATTCCTGGGAGTGCTCGAAGCTGTCACAGCCGGTAAAACAGCAGTTTGTTGCCGGGGACAGCTATGAGTTCGTGCAGGGCGGACATCTGGGGTATATGGACAGGGGAGTGTTTGTAAACCGAAAAATCATACATATCAAACCGGATGTGTATGTCGTTGTGGATGAATGTTATGCATCCGGAACGCATGAGTATGAATCCTATTGGCATTTTAATAATCAGGGAACCGTTACTCTACATGAAAAGGAAGCGGTGTATGAGGGCAGTCAGGCACGCGTGCGTGTTTCCTTTTTAAGTGAGGGAGTCGTTCCTGCGAAAAAAAGTACGCATATCGCGCGCAGATACAACCATGAAGAGGATAATGAGACCGTGGTATTGCGGTGGAGCGGAGAGGGATTTACCTCCTGCGTGACGGTGATCGTGGTGGAGGATACGGCGGATGTGATCCGCTGTGAAAAACTGCCGGTGCACTCCGCATTGAAGGGAATCACCTATCCGGCATCGATGGCGGAAGCCGTAAAAATCTGCGTCCCGCAGAAAGAGTATGTCGTGGTTGTCTGCCACCAGGAAGTCAACTCCCCCACCGACTTGGTGGAGGCAGATGGCTGTCTTGGATTTGGCAATGTCATTGTATTTGACAAAGAAGAGGAGACGGAAATCGGGCACGTGCTGTGCTGGTAGCAGGTTTAGTCAATACCTGTAATCAGAGCTAGCAGCTCCTGCTCGGTCATGCCGGAAGTGAGGCTGATGGAATAGGAGTAACCGTCTTTTTGCCAGATGGCGAGCTGATATAAGCCGCCATTTCCTTTTAGCGTGACATGGATATCCGAGACGGTGGTGCCGGTGACGGTCTCGTATTCGTTGTAATCGCCGGAATTGTCACCATCTTCCATGGATTTCCGGTAAAGGAGCGTCTCGTTGTTGCCGGTATATTCAATTTCGGCAAGCTCCTTCCAGTAGGAAATGTAGGTTGTGGATGTTGCGGTAAAAGGAAGCGATGGGATATCTGTTACCGGGAATCCGACCATGTCTGAAAGCTCACTCGCAGAACTACATTCCGTAATATCTGGGATAGTCGCAGTCAGCTCGTCGTCAGGCTGGTTGTCATTGCCGTGAAATAACTTTGGAACTGCAACAGCGCCCACAATCAAAAGAGCGAGGCAGGCGGCGATGGAAAGATACCTCGACAGCCTGGAAAACGGAATGACGTTTGATTTTTTTGGAAGGTCTGCGGTTTGGATATTGTTAAGGATACGTTGGCGCATCTCATCCGTTACTTCGATTTTATCCATAATCTCATCATACGATTTACTCAAAATCATACGCCTCCTTCAAAATAGATTTTAACTTTTCCCTGCCGCGGCGCAGATCGGAGCGGACACTGCTTTCGTTGCGCTCTAGAATCTGTGCGATCTGGGCGGTGGAATAGCCTTCATGGTAAAAGAGGTGAATTGCCTCCCGGTAATTGGCAGGCAGTTCCCTGACCGCCTCCCACACAAAGGAGAGGTCTTCACGCTCTTCGCCAACCAGCGTCTCGTCCAGCTCGTCCGTGGTGCGCAGACGGTTATAATCAATTTTATTTTTGCTCAGATTGGCGGCGACGCGGAGCAGCCATGCTTTTTCGTGAGCTGGGGTTTCGAACTCCGGTGCGGATTTTAAATATTGGATCAGCGTGTCCTGCAAGATATCCTCCGCATCACTCATATTGTGCAGATAGGAGTAAGCGAGGCGGAGAACCGAGTTGCCGTAGGTGTCTAGGAGCCTTGCCGCGGAGGCATTTATGGCATCCTGCTGAAGGGTATCTGCGGTAGTTGTCCGGACGGAAAATCTGACAGATGCGCGCGTATTAGACAGAGAAGCAATCGCGCGGCTTGCGGTGTCAGACAGCAGGCAGTAGATCGATTGTATGGCACGGCTGATCTGCCACAGCAGACCGCTGCGGGCAGACATCCGCGGGTAGCAATAAGTGTCCATATCGGTTCCTTTCTGATTCGTTATTGAATATGCTGCACCAGTGTGGTGATGACATCCTGGGATACCGCAGGGGAGCTGCCGATGGCGTAGGTATAACCGTTGTCTGACCAGGTTGCGACATTGACGGAAGCGTCATCCCCGCGCAGCGAGATGACATGACCATCTACATCCATGCTGTCTGTCGAGGAGTAGGTGTTGTAATCGCCGCTGATATCTTCGATGCCGGTGCCCTTGCGGACATAGATTTCCGTGTCGCCGTACTGGTAGATAATCTGGATCATCTCATCTTCGATGGCGCTGATCTCCACAACTTCAAAGTTATTAAGACCGTCGGCAACCGTCATATCAAAGCCTGCTATTTCCCCTGCGTCGGCGATGGTATCGCAAACCTCAAAGGGATTTGGCATCTGTGCCATATCTTCTGTATCTGTCTGGCTGCCTCCACATGCAGTGATAGAGCATGCGATAGCGGCGCAAAGGGTAAGGGTGATCAAATGTTTTCTTTTCATAGTTGTAATTCCTTTCTGTAGATAAGTAAATAGTTTCGGGACAAAAAGCTGTGCTTTCCTGCCGTTCTACCTTATATACAGATGGGAAGACAAAAATGTTGCAGCGTCTGAAA
>CAVCFM010000341.1:5692-6445 GCA_963601305.1 bacterium
GCATATATTCCGTCGGCGGCACACCGACGACTTTTTTAAACACCTTGCTGAAATAGAAGGCGCTCTCGAATCCTAAGCGTTCTGCCACCTCATAGACCTTGTAGGAGCCGCTGCCCAAAAGCTTCCTTGCCTCATCAATCTTGCACTGGGTCACATAGTCGTTGTAGCCGGTATCGTTGTACTTTTTAAAAAGCTGGCTTAGATAGTTCGGGCTGATACCGAATACGGCAGCGACCTCGTTTAGGGACAGGTGCTCCTCCACGTGCTCTCTGATATAGCGCTTGACGTTGGAGACGATCGGCTTGCGGGACTCCTTTTTGCGCTCACTTAGGATGGTACAGAGACTGTCGCGGAAATACACAAGCCAGCTGATGATCTGGTCGGTGTTGGTCAACTTGTAGAGCGCGCGGTAGCCGTCCGGATTTTCCTTAAAAAGCTCAGACACGATCGTCTCGCCCTCCGGGAGCAGCGAGATGGATAAGTAGAGGATATTGCTGGCACAGTCCATCGCCTGTAAGTAGTGGCCGGGATGCGCTTTAAAAAGCTCGATGATCGCGGTCAGCGTACTGTTTAGTGTGCCGGCGTCGAATTCCTCGTATGCCCGGGCGAGGTCGTCCTTGAAGATGGCAAAGTTGAAGGACTTTTTAAAATCGCTCTTGCTTAAAAGGTCATCAAAAAATACCGTTGGCGTCTCATCCACCGTGTTGGAGAACGCATCTCTGGCATACTGGTAGGACTCGGTGATGGCAAGCG
>CAVCFM010000342.1:0-1833 GCA_963601305.1 bacterium
GTCATATTCATTTTCCCCATAGGCAAGTCCCGCCTGAGCAATGCTCTGGATCCGGATTGCCAAATCTGTCCATCTACTCATATTCTTCTCCTTTTACCGCCTTCTTGCTCCATCATCTGTAAATGTCTCTTTTAATGCCCTCTCTGTCGGTAGAATTCTATCATCATAATAAAATAGCACAATAAAGCACTTGTCTTTCAGTTTGATTATACTCAAAGGCAAGTGCTTTTTCCATTAAAATTACGCTATTTTACCCTATTTTCTTAAACATCTTCCCGTTCGTACAGCCTCCATCACACAGGATATCGACTCCTGCCAGATATCCGTTTCTCTCATCTGCAAGCGTGGCAATCGCATATCCTAGCTCCTCTGCCGTCCCCATCCGCTCTTCTGCTCCATATCTTAACATGCGCTTGCCCTCACCAGCTTCGAGCTTTCCCATATCTGTTGCTATCAGTCCCGGGCTTAAAGACACCACCCGTATTCCCCGGCTTCCCAATTCAAATGCACTTTTCTTAGCGTACCATACAACAAAGTTTTTGGAAAGCGCATATGCGAGTCCTGCTTTCTCATAATCACCTTTTGGAAGACTGCTTATTTTGATACATTTTTTCAAGAAAGTGATCTCATCTGCTTCCGCCAGTCGATACAATTTTTGATGAACCAGAAATTTGGGTAACACATACGCCGAATTGGATGCGATATCCACGATCACACTTTCCTTCCCCATATGCCCTGCAAACTCCTGATTCACATAAACCGTTCCAAGAGCATTGACTCTTAACAATTGTTCCGGTTTTGCCATCGCCGGGGATAATCCTGCTGCATTGATCACATTTTTTATCTCTCCTAACCCGGCGGCATACTCTGCCAGCTTTCTGACGCTCTCCCGATCCGACGTGTCACAGGTATACAGATACGCCTCAAATCCTTCTTTCTCCAATTCCTCAACTGCACGCCTGAGTTTGCTCATCGTTCTTCCGGAAAGTACAATGATCTTGCTGTCTTTATCCATACATCTGGCAGCTTCAAGTCCCATTCCACTTCCGCCGCCGGTAATTACACATACGCTTTTTTGCATAAAAAATCCTCCTGACCTGGTTCTTTGATCTGTTGCTTCTCTGAACTCAATCATAGAGGATTTCTATTTGGGTTTTATTTCTGTTTTGTTGCTGTTTTGTTAAAGCACGTTTATCGCTGTTTTCCCTCACCTTAATTTCTCATATTCTGCCATATCGACTTTCTCCAGCCACTCCGGTGCACCCTTCGACCAATCTTCAAATGCAAGATGGGTAAAAGAGCTGTCCCAGGCAGCTCCATGCCAGTGCTTGACACCGGCGGGAATATCCACAATATCGCCTGGATGCAGTTCCCGGGCAGGCTTTCCTTCTTCCTGGTACCACCCGCGCCCATCCGTCACAAACAGCGTTTGTCCCACCTGGTGCACATGCCATGCATTAATGCAGCCGGGTGCAAAAGTTACACTGTCCATCAGCATTGCTTTTTCAAAACCGGATATTTCCCTGACATATACAGTTCCTGTAAAATGCGCAGTATCCTCAATCTTCTTTCCAAGGCCAAAAAGTGCAGGCCATATAGTGGCAGGCAAAGGAGCAGATGTCCCCAGATAATCACGCCCTGTAGTTTCTTTCTTACTCATGATTCTTCCTCCTTACCGACACGCTTTACAAGCACATATTCAAAATTTCTTTTACATCCTCTTTTGCAAGCGGCACATAGGCGTAGGACAGCCAGTTTGCCTCCACCGCGTGAGCAGCCATTTCCTCAAAATGCGCCCCATCGATTCCCAACTCTCCCAATGACATCGGAACA
>CAVCFM010000342.1:1843-4294 GCA_963601305.1 bacterium
TTCTGAAAAACGCTTCCGTGCTGTCAATCGCCTTTTTTGCGATCTCAAACGGTTCCAGCGATGCATCAATTCCCCACACGTCCACTCCATACTCTGCAAAGCGGGCAACTGTTTGTTCACTCAGGACATATCGCATCCAGCGCGGTGTGATAATCGCCAGACCAACGCCATGTGTGATATCATAAAAAGCACTCAGTTCATGTTCGATGCCATGACAACTCCAGCCTCCATACTGACATCCTGCTGAAAGGATACCATTGCAGGCAAGTGAAGAAAGCCACATCAGCTGTCCTCTCGCTTCATAATTGTCTGGCTCCCTGATTGCTATCGGTGCATACCGTATTGCAGTCTTTAGTGCCGCCACAAGAAACTGATCCGCAAGAAACGTATTCTGTGGCACAAAATACTGTTCCAGCAGATGTGATATCATATCCACTGAGCCTGCCGCCGTCTGCCTTGCTGAGACAGAAAATGTATAACATGGATCAAGGATAGACACCTTTGGCCGAATTTGTTCGCTATCATACCCTAGCTTTTCATTTGTCGCCGGATTCGATATCACAGCACCGGCATCATATTCACTTCCCGTAGCTGCAAGTGTCAGGATTGTAACCAGCGGCAGTGCCCGCTCCGTTTGAGCTGCCGTCTTAATCATCTCCCATGGTTCTCCTTCATAATACACTGCCGCAGAGATTACTTTTGCACAATCGATCACACTACCGCCGCCGACGGCAAGCACCAGATCAATCTCATGTTCCCGGCAGATTTTAACCCCTTCTTCCACACTCCCAATCCTTGGATTCGGTGCGATCTGCGCAAGTTCATATAACTTACACCCGGCAAGCAGGCACTGTATTTCTTCATAGATTCCGTTTTTTCTGATAGATCCGCCACCGTAACACAAAAGTATTTTTGTGCCATATTTTTTTACAATATCCGGAAGTTTTTCTATTTGTCCCCTCCCAAATAAAATCCTTGTTCCTGCCTGATACTCAAAATTCTCCATGAGAGTCCTCCTTTTTAAGTACATTTTGTGTATTATCCATTTTCGGACTAATTGTTTAAAAAAAACGAGGCTACTCGCTTTTCATAGCCTCGCTGCAACTACGGATATACGTTTTGGTAAGTGTGAGTAAAGCCTCTCTCTGTTCTTCTGTCAGTCCGCTCATCGCCTTGCACTCACTCTCCCGAACCTTATCCATAATCTCGGCTGCCTTAACCATACCTTTCTCAGTAAAGTTCACGGTCTTATTGCGACGGTCTTCCGGCAATTCCTCTAACGTTACCCAGCCACTTTTGAAAAAGGAGGTGATTACGGCATTGACTGTCTGCTTCGGCAAAAAACAGCTTTCTGCAAGTTCCTTCTGTGTACAGTTTGGCTTTCCATAAATGGCGCTGAGAATTGAAAGACTGGTGTACGATAATCCCGCAGATTTTGCATATTCTTCATACGAAGCATTCCACTCATGCAAAAGATTACAATACTGATCAATCTGTCCTCTGATGCTGTTTTCCATAATCCCTCCAAAAGTCCATTTTTACATTAGTCCATTTTATTGACTAATTACAATATAGCAGTTTTGGAAATTTTGTCAAGAGTGTTTCCGTCATTTTTCTCAGTCTGTTGGTTTCAGCGGACCGTAGTAATAGCTTGCGGTTGCCCCTCCATCCATAAGAAACGTGGAGCCGGTGATAAACGCACCTTTCTCACTCATCAACAGTTCTGCCACATTTGCGACTTCGTCTGCCGTGCCGGGACGGCCTGCCGGGCACTTGGCAAACATATTTTTGTAAAAATCCCCGCGGGGACCATTGAACTCGTCCACAGCAAGCGGTGTCACAATGATTCCCGGTGCGATGTCATTTAATCTCGCACCACGTTTGCCCCACTCGACGGATTGCGCCATGACACGCTTTTCGTTGCAGCGCTTTGCCATCTGGTAGGCATGGAGCGTATCCTTGATATTTTCCGGCTGCAAAATCTCAAGATTTAATAACTCTTCTGTCGGTGTTGTTGCCAGTGCTGCATCTTCTTCTGCTGTAAGCTGAGGCATTCTCCATCCAGACTGGCTGGAAATTGTAACTCCACAACCGCCCTCTGCAATCACCTTTCCTACTTCTTCCAGTAAAACTGCAGTTCCATACAGATCTACTTTTAAGATTGCTTCAATCGGTGCCTGGCTCGGAGATACCCCTGCTGCATTGACTAACATTTTAATGTCGCCGTACCGCTGCGCATCCGCGATCATCGCCCTGATAGAATCCCGGTTTGACAAATCCATTTCCACAGGAACCACATCAAATCCGGCTTCATTCATAATCTTAGCAATCGCCTGTGCATTTTCTGCCTTCTTATCGCCCAAAACAATTTTCATGCCTGCGCCCATGCGGCGGGCGATAGCCATTCCGATCTGCCCTGCACCTGTCACGATCATTACATCATTTTTACCC
>CAVCFM010000343.1:0-2464 GCA_963601305.1 bacterium
AATTTTCCTACGACATGAAATAAGGGTGCCGCCTCCGGCAGCACCCTCTTATTTTTCATCATGAAAATAGTTACTGAGCATATAACCCACGCACCAGACGCCGCCTGCCAAAGACAGATATACGAACCCCTGTATCAATGCAATAAACAGCTTTCCGATGGAAAGTGTCCCTGCCATATGCGCAACAATCAATCCCTTTACCGGTTTTGTCAGAATCATGAAACCGCCCACATAGCACCAGCCCAAAATGCCCAGCGCATAAAAAAGCAGTGCGGCCAATGTCCTCCACGTAAACTTCATAATCTAATCTCCCTTTTGTAACCTGACACTCAACTACCTGTTAGTATAGCACAACCTTTGCCATGTTGCAAAGCCTACATAATGGTAACGATGGTTCCGTCTTCCCTGTAGCGCGCCATGTCGATCACCCGCTGGTTTGCGGAGCCCCTGAATTTTAGGCTGATATCCTTTTTATCAAGGACAAATGGACCGTCCACAAGAATATCGATCAGTTCCAACAGTTCCCCGGTTGCCTCTGTGTGGCATTTTCCTCCCGGGATCAGATCCCGGTCTAAGACATATCCGGTATATGCCCAGACATCCTTGTCAGGACACTCCTCTTTTACTCTGCGCATAAAAGGCAGCAGCGCACGCTGATTTTCCGGCTCGAAGGGGTCCCCGCCGAGAAGTGTCAGCCCCCGGATATAACTCGGCTCAAGTGACGCAATGATTGCATCCTCCACCTCTTTTGTAAAAGGCTCTCCGTGTTCAAATGCCCATGTCTCCGGCTGAAAACAGCCCTCGCAGTGATTTCTGCATCCAGAAACAAATAGCACCGTGCGTACACCGGTGCCATTTGCTATATCGCAATACTTAATTGCTGAATAGTTCATACTTCTCTTCCTCTATTTTTTACAAGTGCAATACGCGCTCTTTGATCTCCTGGGTACGACCCTGATTCCAGAACTGTGTTCCGATATAACCGCAGGTTCTTCTCGCAACGCTCATCTTATTCTGGTCTCTGTTTCCGCAGTTCGGGCACTCCCATACAAGCTTGCTGTCCTTATCCTCGACAATCTTGATCTCTCCAGAGTAACCGCACTCCATACAGTAGTCGCTCTTGGTATTTAACTCCGCATACATAATGTTGTCATAGATATACTGCATGACAGAGAGTACCGCCTCAATGTTATCCTGCATGTTCGGAACTTCCACATAGCTGATAGCTCCACCCGGAGACAGCTCCTGGAACTGTGACTCGAACTTCAGCTTATCAAACGCATTGATCTCCTCTGTCACATGCACATGATAGCTGTTGGTGATATAGTTTTTGTCTGTCACGCCCGGTATCACGCCAAAACGCTTCTGTAAGCATTTTGCAAATTTGTAAGTCGTGGACTCAAGCGGAGTTCCATATAAACTGAAGTCGATGTTGTGCTCAGCCTTCCATTTTGCACAGATATCATTCAGGTAACGCATAATCTTAAGCGCAAACTCGGTTCCTTCCGGGTCTGTGTGTGATACGCCCTTCATGTATCTGGTGCACTCGCAAAGTCCTGCATATCCCAGTGAGATTGTGGAATATCCGCCGTAGAGCAGCTTATCGATCGTCTCGCCCTTTTTCAGACGCGCTAACGCTCCGTTCTGCCATAAGATCGGCGCCACATCGGACGGGGTTCCTTTCAGACGGTTATGTCTCGCCATCAGTGCCCGGTGGCAAAGCTCCAACCGCTCTTCCATCAGACTCCAGAACTTTGTCTCGTCTCCGCCGGATGAGCATGCCACATCCACAAGGTTCAATGTCACAACACCCTGGTTGAAACGGCCGTAGAACTTGAATTTGTCATTCTCATCCTTGTATACGGTAAGGAAGGAACGGCATCCCATACAGGTGTAGCAGTTGCCCTGTTTTAACTTCTTCATAATCTTCTCAGAGATATAATCCGGTACCATACGCTTTGCTGTACATTCTGCTGCCAGTTTGGTCAGATACCAGTACTTGGAATCCTCGTGAATGTTGTCCTCCTCGAGAACATAGATCAACTTCGGGAAAGCCGGTGTGATATAGACACCCTGCTCATTTTTTACGCCCAGAATTCTCTGGTGGAGCATCTCCTCGATCACTGCAGCCAGATCGTCACGAAGCTGTCCTTCCGGCACCTCATTCAGATACATGAAAACAGTGATAAACGGAGCCTGTCCATTGGTTGTCATCAGTGTGATGACCTGATACTGTATCATCTGGACACCGCGGTTAATCTCTTCCTTGACACGCATCTCTGCAATCTTGTTGACCATCTCATCGGTGGGTTCCACACCTGCCGCCGTCAATTCTGCACGCACCTGTCTACGGAACTTCTCACGGCTGACCTGCACAAATGGAGCCAGATGGGAAAGAGAGATGCTCTGTCCGCCATACTGGGAACTTGCGATCTGTGCGATCGCCTGTGTTGCGATATTACAT
>CAVCFM010000344.1:0-6486 GCA_963601305.1 bacterium
GATGCACATCCGATGCCGAAGGCGAGACGGGAGGGACGCATTTTGCGGTTTTAAAAGACAGGCGCCCCGCCTCCTTTATAAGGAGCGGGGCGCCTGTCTTTTGCTCTATAGGAAATACCGTGCTACGTTAAATTACAGAAAATAAATTACGCTTCAAGCTGCTGTAAGATCTTTTTGAAATTAGCGACACTGTCCTCTAAGCCGTGCAGGCGGTTTCTGCTGATCCAGAGAGCCGGATGAGCGGCGAGGATCTGCTCGCCAAGCTCTTTGATCTCAGTGATAAGAGCTGCTTTATCTTTGGCAGACATGGTGACGCCTGCGGCATTCAGGTAGTGAATCTTCTCGGCAAAGTCTGCAATGCGGATGGTGTTTTCCAGTTCTGCGTGCAGTAGCGATGCTTTTTCGCCAGATAATTTTACATTTTGCAGACGAGCCTTCAAGTCATGGATGCTTGTCATGGCACCGGCATAGTCGAAGTCCTTTTTGCCGGCAAGGAGGGCATCTATCATCGGTGCCGCCGATGGGGCAAAGGTCTGGATGCTTCTGGCAGCCTGCTCAAGTGCATAAGGAAGGGCGCCGTCCGGTAAAATACCCATCATCATGTTCATGCTGGCGATGGTCATATTTACCATCGGGAACTCCTCGTAGTGATAGAGGCGGCCAAGGCCGAAGATGATCTGTGCCATCTGGCTGGATGCATCCTGATATACATAGCGGTTCAGGTAGCCGGATACCTCATCTTCTGTGGTGTCGAGACAACCCCAGGAGCAGGAAGCAGCGTAGGCGATGGCACCGTCGCTTAACGGCTCGTATTCCAGATGTCCGCCGTCGCCCCATGCAGTTACGAGCACGCCTTCTCCCTCATGGGCAATGGCTGCTTTTGCTGCATTTAAAATGTTGCCCATCATGTTGTCGGTACGACCGGTCAAAGTGGTCCAGACAGAGGTTCCCGGGCAGAGGATAAACGGCACATGTTTTTCCTGAAGGGCAGCAGCATGTTCCTCAAATGGAGAAAATGCTTCATAGCCCCAGTCTAAAACAGTGACATCCTCCGGCAGCTCGTCGAATGTCTCCGGATGATTTGCGAGGATATCGCCCCACATATACATATGTTTTCCTCTGGCTGCAACGCGCTCCTGCAAGCGTTTCAGGTAATCCATGTAAAGGTAGGCATCTCCTTTTTCCTCTGCCAGTGCCTTGTTCTTTCCCTTTCCAAGCTCAAACGGTTCATCCAGATTGACATTGAATTTGTCAGAGTGGAAATACGGCATCATATCGTCCATCAGGGAAGTGACAAAATCCAGGCTTGCCGGGTCCATGGCATCCAGGGTGCTGATCGGCATCGCAGAACCCATAAATTCCATGCCATGCTCGGTCTCAGCCAGATGACGGAACTCGTCTCTTGCGAGCCATGCTGCCATATGTCCTAAACTGTTCTGGTTTGGCACCAGCTCAATGCCACGCTCCTCGCAGTAGGAGTCCAGATAGCGGATCTCCTCACCGGTGATCGGGGTCGCGTCCTTCCATACCTCGGTGTAAGAAGGGTAAGCAAAAGAGAAGCCCTCCACATATAACTGCAACTGGTTATATTTCAGTTCGGCGAGGCGGTCGACATAGCCACAGAGATCCTCTAAGGTAGGTACCTTTCCACGGCTGATATCGAGCATATAGCCACGCACGGACAAAGCCGGTTCATCAGCGATCTTGCAGCATGGGATTGATGTGCCACACTGTGCGAGAATCTGTCCCAAGGTGACTAAGCCATAAAATGCACCGTTTTTTGCGGCATAGGAGATGTTGATGCCATCGGATAAGATATCCAGGCGGTATGCCTCTTTGCCCAGGGTGGCATCAGCGGTAAAAGTAACGGCAGCGGCTGTTGCTGTCACAGCGGTTTCGCACTTTAAGGTTGCATTTAAAAGCGTGCGAAGCGATGCCAGATCTTCTGGTAGTGCGATGGTAAGCGGGTAGGAGACGGTAACATGCCCCTGTAATTCCTCTATCTGTTTTGGTCTTGGAAATAATGTGAAACTCATAAATAATCCTCCCTCGTTTTGTATATTTTCTGATTATGAATGATGACGTTCTTTTAACGCCTGCTGGATTTCCGGTAATTTTTTCTCTAAGTCAAACTTGCGGAGCGCTAAGGCGGCGATCAGATATAAGGCAGCCGGAAGCGCTGTGTAAGAGATAATGATCGATAAATTTGCGGAAGCAGACTGAACGGCAAGTGTTCCGTCGTAACCGCCTAAGGCAGTGATGATACCGAGGATTCCGCTTGCTAAGCCGATGCCGACCTTGCTGCAGAAACCGGATACGCAGGTATAAATTCCCTCACCGCGGATGCCGCTTTTGTATTCGCCGTAGTCCATGCAGCCGATGATGGCGTTGGCACAGAGAATGTAGATCGGCATATAGGAAACTGCGTTGAGCAGGGAGCCGATGATAAGTAACGGCATGCTGGTTGTATTTAAAATAGGTAAAAGTCTTCCGATGCCTCCGAGTACCAGTGCGACGGCCATCAGGTTGCGCATGCCCATTTTTCTGGACAGAGCCGGGAAGAAGGCAATCGTAAGCGGTCCGATGATCGCAACAGCGGAAACAGCAGTCATGGCGGTGATATTGCCGATGATGTATTTAAAATAATAAGTCTGTGAGTTCGATACCAGCGTTACGGCAATATTTGTCAGTAACAGAGCCAGGGTAAAGAACATCAGGTAGCTGTTGGAAAACAAAAGCTTCGCGCTCTGTAATACACTTAAATTTTCCTGCTGTTTTTCTTCTTCCACGTTCCGGATCTCAGGAATGAAGAAAATACGGATCAGGGAAAGCACCATGGCAGGAATGCAGATGGCAAGAGCAACTGTTTTCCAGTGTGCCTGATCGGTGCCCGCGCGGTCGATGATCGTCGGGAAAAGAACGGACAATACGATCGAAGCTAATGCTGCTAACATTCCGGCTGTGGAGCTGAGTGAGATCTGGTCCTCATTGGAGTCAACGGCACGCGCCAGATATACGGTTCCGGCACAGGTATATAAGGTCTGGAATACCGAGTAGGTCAGCAGATAGATGATAAACAAAAGAGCTGCCTTTCCGGTGGTTCCGATGTCCGGGATGAAGAAGAAAAACAGTGCACCCAGACAGAAGAATGCACAGGCAACATCATAAGGCCTTGCTTTTCCAATCTTGGTGTGCGTCTTATCAATCAAAAATCCGGCAACCACATCGGTGAAACCGTCAAAGATCTTGGATACCAGTAACAGCACGCCGACTAAAGCCGCGTTAAGTCCCAGAACATCTGTGGCAAAAAATGTAATATAGTTTAGAAGTGCAATTACAGCTGCGGTGCCGATGCCCGGAGCTGCCCACACCAGATAAAACAGTGCGGATTTTTTTCCTTTCTTGTTGCGGATGGTAATCATATGTGTCCCCCTTTGTGTGAAAAAATATTAGGTTTTTCTGATAAATCCATTATAGCGGATGAGTGTGTGGGTGGTGTCCGATTTCGCATATAGATAGAAAAAACTTGTTTGATTTTGCACTTTCTGATATGATACAGAAAAAAGCAGGAAAAGGTGGAAGAGACATGAGAACCTATAAGCGTCCGTATCTGACATTTCAGGGCAATACACCCCAGGTGGTGGAACAGATAAAAAACTATTCATTTTCGGCAAAATATGCCGTGACCAACGTGCACGGGATCTGCACGAACATTATGAATATGACAATGCCGGATGAGATTGCGGTCTCTTTTGCGGATTTCTTAAACCAGGGGCTTATCACGATCACAATTGACGCCGAGGGCGGGGAATTGCCGTTACAGAGCCAGAAACACGACGGTTTTGAGTTATATTTTGTCATGAACGGCACCCTGTCGGTGGAAATCGAGCAGACCATGTATCGTCTACGGGAGTACGATGCCCTTGTCATGAATCAGAATTGCAGAAGCATGATCGATGGCGGGGACAATCTGATCTTAATTACCGTGACAATGGCAAAAGAATATCTGCAAAAAAATAATCTGATGAAAGGTCTTACGATGCTGTCGCGCAAAAGCCGTTATGACACTGACTATTCGGATGCAGAGTATGCGATTTTTCACGCCAGGGACGGCAGACAGACGGTGGCAGAAAATTCGCAGGCGGGCATGATATCCGTCGACTGCAAGGAGAATATCGAGAAGCTGTTATATCAGTTCCATGGGGAAATGTCAAAAAAGATGGTCGGGTATGAGCAGATTGTTTCCGGACTGCTTGGGCGGTTATTTTACAGTCTCACCAACGAAAACCTGTATGAGATAGAGCGGATACAGGAAAAGCATTTGGCGAAGGAAGACCTCGCAGAGGCGATCAAAGAGTATCTGGATGAAAATCCGAAGAAGATCACGATGGAGGAACTGACAAAAAAGTTTCATTATAATAGGAACTATCTGTCGCGGATTTTTTTGGAGAATATCAATCACAGCATCAAAGAGTACAACAACATGGTCTGCATGCGGGAGGCGGAGCGCCTGTTAAAACAGACCGATCTGTCGGTCGCATTGATCGCGGAACGCCTTGGATTTATGAGCCGCTCCCAGTTTTACCGGGTATTTCGGGAGCAGTTCGGCTGCAATCCGGCGGATATCCGTGGATTGTAAAAATGGTGCACAACGATAAAACTGTGTCCGCCAAACAACCAATGGTTGATTAATAACGAAAAAATACAACTATCACATGCTTGAAAATACAACCAACAGTTTTTATAATGAAGACAGAAAGCAAAGGAAAGGGAAGAAATATGTTCGATATCATGGCAGTGGCAGAAAACATAAAAGAATATCGCAATAAAAGAGGGTTGAACCAGTACGAGTTTGCAGAAAAGCTGGGCATCAGCCCGCAGGCGGTATCCAAGTGGGAATGTGGGCAGTCGTGTCCGAGCATCGAGAACCTCTGCACAATCTCCGAAATCCTGGATGTCTCTATCGATGAGTTGGTCGGCGGCAGAAAAGATTATGAGCAGACGATGATCGGCATTGACGGCGGCGGTACGAAGACCGAGTTTGTCCTGTTTACGGAGAGCGGAAGGATTTTAAACCGGATTGTTTTAGGCGGCTGTAATCCGAATACCGTGGGGTTGCAGAACTCACTTGAGATTTTAAAAGTCGGAATTGACACGCTCTTAAAAATCGAGTCGAGGGTCTGTGGCATATTTATTGGGGCAGCAGGACTCGATTCAGGGAATAACACGGAGCAGATCAGAAGCAGGCTGCGGGAGATGTACCCGAATATCAAGATCCAGTGTGAGAATGATATTTTTAATGTCATTGCATGCGGAAAAAATTTGGACCGGTGTGTAGCGGCAATCTGCGGAACCGGAATGATCATTTATGCAAACCAGAACGGAACACTTCGGCATTTCGGCGGACGGGGTTATCTGCTTGACAAAGGGGGCAGCGGATATCATATCGGACGCGATGCGATCTGTGCGGCACAGGATGCTGCAGATGGCGTGGGAGCGCGCAGCATCCTCACGGATCTGGTGGAAGAAAAACTGGGAAATACCGTCTGGGACAGCATTCAGGATATTTACGGCAAGGGACAGGCATACATCGCATCCTTCGCACCGTGCGTATTCCGCGCATATGAGCACGGGGATGAGATCGCAAAACAGATCCTGGAAAACAACGCAAGGTGTCTGGCGGAGCTCATTAATTTTGCCGTGGAACACTGCGATGTGGGGAACTATGTGGTGGCATCCGGCGGCATCATTAAGCAGAAAGCGTCATTCCGGGAAATGTTAAAAGGCATGCTGGATGCGGATGTTATGCTGGATGTCCCGGATTATCCGCCGGTGTACGGCGCGTGCATCATGTGCTGCAGATTATGCGGCATTGACACGAAGCCGATCGAAGATAAATTTATGTATTCCTATGAGGTATATCAATAGACGGGAGGAGAAAGGTATGAGAATCATCAGAGTAAAAAATTATGAGGAACTTTCCAGAAAGACGGCAAACATGATCGCGGCACAGATCAATTTAAAACCGGACTCCGTTCTGGGGCTGGCAACCGGCGGTTCTCCGGTTGGAACCTATGAGAGACTGGTTGCTGCATATCAGCAGGGCGATGTGGATTTTTCACAGGTCACGACGGTCAATCTGGACGAGTACTGGGGGTTAAAAAAAGAGCATGAGCAAAGCTACTGGAGCTTTATGCATGAGCATTTGTTCAACCATGTCAATGTAGATAAAAACCGCATTTTTATACCGGATGGGGAGAATACGGACAGCGAGGCTGTGTGCAAGGCATACGATGAGACGATAAAAGCGGTCGGTGGCATCGACTTGCAGCTTTTGGGAATTGGACTGGACGGTCACATCGGATTTAACGAGCCGGCGGCTTATTTTGCGACCGATACCCACTGTGTGGATCTGACCGAGAGCACGATTGAAGCCAACAAGCGGTTTTTTAACAGTAAGGATGAGGTTCCAAGACAGGCGTATAC
>CAVCFM010000345.1:0-2183 GCA_963601305.1 bacterium
ACGCTCTGTCACCGATACCAGCATGATATTCATAACACCGATACCACCGACGATCAGAGAGATTCCGGCAATCCAGATCAACATCGTATTGGTGGAGCTACTGAGCTCCTGAATCTGCTGTGCCTGCTCAAGCAAGTCCTTTGCCTTGTACTTAATCGTGTCATCCTTCACGGTAAGATAAGAATTCAGTGTATCCGCACAGCTCTTTCCCACCGAAGTCATGTTATCCGTGCTGTCCACACGCACCACCACATTCTGTGGCTCATCGTACTGGTAAATCGTCGGCCAGGTCGTATCCGGCACATAGACCGAACCGGCAGACTCCTCCGCATAGGTGTAATAATCATCGATGGAGTTGATGACCGGCTCAAATGTCTTCGCCTTTGTGACGACACCGATGACCGTGTACGGCTCCTTTTGGATCTCGATCGTCTTGCCTAACGGATCCTCTCCCTGAAACAGCGCCGATGCGGAATCACTGTCAAGGATTGCAACCTTGCGGTAGCCTGTAAAATCAGAGTCACAGAAGCCTCTTCCGTCTTTTACGATATAATTGCAGGTATCAAAATAGCTTTCATTCACTCCTTTCACATATCCACCGGAAAGGGATGTATTCAGATAATAGACACCACTGTAATCCTGACGCTGTACATAGGTTGCCACATTCTCCACATGAGAAATCTCACGGATTTCTTCCAATACCGAGTCCGACACAAGCGGCACACCCTCCGGCGCTCCACTGTATTCCATCTCATATTCCCACTCGCCCTGGTAAAGTGACACCTCCACGGTGTTCTCCCCGGAGCCGATCAGATTTTCCTTAATCTGCTCATTTGTTCCCTGAATTGTGGAAACAATTGCAATAATTGCTGCAATACCGATAATGATACCCAGCATCGTCAGAAAGGAACGCATCTTATGGGACCAGATTCCCTGAAAAGATAATCTAATATTTTCTAACATCTTCGTTCCTCCCTAGTAATAGTATGTGTCTTCCGCATCTGTGACTTTCGTTCCCTCTACGGCTTCTTTTCCATAAGGGAAGGCAATGCGGTCCGATTCAGTCAGCCCGGACTTGATCTCAATCGCTGAACCATATATCGTCTTACCGGTGGTCACATACTGTTTTTTCAGGCAGTCATTTTCATCTGCCATCATGACATAAGAACGCCCGTCCTCCTGTCTCACATATGCCTTTTCAATATAAATGCCGCTTCCGCTTTCCGTGTCATTCGACTGGATGGAAAGATCCACCGACTCGCCGTTTTTTAAGGCAGAACTGTCATCGATATACGCGGTATATTTGTAATAGGAGACATTCGGATTGCCGTCTCCCCAGGAATTTCCGCTGACCGGATAATCTGACACCTCAGTTACCGTAGCCTCAAATGTCATTCCGCTCTCCCATGAGTTCGCCGTGACAATCGTTCCCGGCTTCACTACATCTAACTGTAACTCGCTGACTGTTCCGCTGACATACAAGCCCTCGTCACCATTGATGACAACCAGCGGTGTGTCCGTGCTGCTGCCCAGTTTTTCCACATCTGCAACGGATTTTACCACGCCGTCCAGCTTCGCATAGACGATACCGTCTGACGCAGAATCCTCCAGAGACTGTAATTCCAGTTCCCCTTTTCTGCGCTCGATATCTAATTTTTTAAGTTCTTCTTCTTTTTTGGTAATCGCCGCTTCCAGTTCCTCCTTGGTATAGCCTTCCGGTTCCTCCCATTCTTCCGCATCCGTGATGCTGTCGATCAGATCCTGGATCGCATCGTCTGCTGATTCTCCGGAAAAAATGTACCACATTCCGCCATCCTCGTAGACCGTCGGCAGATTGTTTCCATCGATTATCACGATGTTGTTCTCAACATCCGCATCCACAACCGGCACCTCTTTTACCGTAGTAAGCGTTGTCTTTTCGGTTGACTCTGTATCCTCCACAGACTCCGTTCCATCTTCAACAGTTTCCCTGCGCTGCTCCATTACCATTTTTCCATCATCGTCCTTCCTGCAGACGATGAATTCCACACACTTTCCGGTCTTCTCGTCAGTCGGACGGATGGAATTAAAGAAGCTTCCATACACATAAGCCCCTTTATTACAATAATAAATATAAGGATTTTCCGGCGTACCATCCGCAGTATCTGCATTGTAAGGGACAGACTCCTCGGTCACATAATTAT
>CAVCFM010000346.1:0-4704 GCA_963601305.1 bacterium
TCGGATATGTATTTTTTCTGCTGCTCATCGTGTGAAAAATCTGGGACAATCCCTGAAACGACTCTGCATACCCGCGCAGACGCTCCCCGTTGTCCGTCTCCACCCGCGTCTCCTCCGGCATCTGCACTTTTACGTGCAACAGTGTGTGGAGGATGCGGTTCAACAGAATGACCGCTCCGAATATAAACGCCCCCTCGAGTAAAATGATCGGCATTTCAAGCTGGTCTTTCCACTCCAAAAGCCCCCCTGCAAAAGACAATATCATCGTTGTCACCGCAGCCATAATTCCAGCCAGATATGCCGGGCACCCCTCATTTGCCCACAGAATCAGCCGGATGGCGCCCCAGATCACAAGCAGCGCAACCGTGTATTTGACGATAGCTGTCAGTGGCAGAAACGCTGCCATCCCCACACACATGCACCCAAGCACCATGATTCCGTTTGCCTGCTCTAAATACAGTGCTGCAAAATACGCCGGTATCAGAGGATATGCCCCCAGCACGCCAACTCCGCAGAGCAGGCTGCCCAACAGGCTAAATATCATTTGTCGGATTCCTTTTTGTCTCATGTTCTCTCCTACCTTTCCGCTGTCCCCTCATCACAGCATGCCGCTGTCATGGACAAGCGTATTCGATTATAGGAGGCTCCCCGAAAAATCTTTGTCAAAGCGTGGATTGGTTTTCAAAAACTTTTCGCCAAAAAATCGGTCGCTTTGTCTTTTCCAAGGAGTTCGAACACATTCGGGTATTTTAGGAAATTAAAAAGGAGCCGTATCACAGCTCCTAATCATCCGTCTCTTTGAATATGATCTCATTGTCATAGGCAAGTCCCAATTTGCTCTTGGCGATATCCTCCACATACTCGGACGACTTCGTGTACTTCTCATACGCCTCAAGTTCATCCTGCCTTGCCGTCTCTTCCTCAAGCTGAAGCTCCAACTCTGCCTGCTTTTTCACATACTCCTGGTTCTTCTCATAGAGCTTGACGATCTGAATGGACATAACGACCACGAACACCAGCAATATCATACTGATGCACATTTTCCCTGCACGATTATGATTATTTTTTCTTCTCTTCTTTGCTGCCATCCCTGGTCCCTCGTACTCCCTATAGTTTACATAAACTCATTTTAACTGCTTTCCAGAACTTTTTCAATTGTTTTCCAAAAAATCTGGTTATTTTTTTTACAATTTTTATCACCGGGCGGAAAAATATACCAAAAAACCGTGCCAGCACCCCCAGCACTGTCTTCCAGACCACCACATTGATCTTTACCACATATCTGCTTAGAAGCAAAAAGTATAGCAGCATGCCAAGCAGTACGCCTCCGAACGCAAAACCGCGCCCCTTGCCGTCATTCTCCCGGTATAGCATCACAAACAGCGTTCCGGTGCACACCAGCCAGTAGATCACATCTTCTGCGCCGATCCACAGATTGCCATGGGGAACAATCCTTCGAAAAATGCGCAGCACATCATAAAGTAAAAACAATATCATCCCCACCAGAACCGCAACCCCTAAAAAGATTGCCTCCTGTCCGATCGTCTCACTCACCTGCATCTATCGAAACAGCCTTCCCAGTAATGATTCCGTCTGCTTTCCGGCATTTTTCACATCGGAATACGCCAGGGAATCTATGCGGCCTTCAATATCAATCTCACCCTTTTCGAGACTCAAGCGGTTCACATGCAGGTCATGTCCTTTTATCAACACCATCCCCAGTTCCGTCTCAAGCAGGATCTCCGCCACATCAAAGGACAGCACATCCACCACACCGGTAAATGCGCCGCTCTTGCGGTTTGCCAGCAGGACTTTATGTGCTTTCGTGGTATTCGCGCCTCTCTCTTCCATAAAATGACCTCCCAATATATTTTGCCTACTAATAAATATATTGGAAGGTGTCCTCAATTATGATACATATTCAAATAAATCTTTTGCCTCATCCTTCTTTGTCGTATCCTGCAGATCCAGCACACGCACCTTTACCGTCTTGGTACCAAATGCGATCTCTATGATATCGCCGACCTTCACATTCACAGATGCTTTCGCCGGTTTGCCGTTGACGCTGACCCTGCCGGCATCGCAGGCTTCATTTGCCACTGTACGGCGCTTTATCAGACGTGACACCTTAAGAAACTTGTCCAAACGCATGATATCTTCTCCCTCCTTACACCTATATCTAAAATGAATGTATCTTCTAATGTCACAGGACATTAAAAAAGTGGACTCACGTGCCAGCACGGAATCCACTTAATTTCAAGAATCGTATATCTACTTAAGCATTAACCATATCTTTTAAAGCTTTTCCTGCTTTAAATTTAGGAGCCTTAGAAGCTGCAATAGTCATCTCTTTACCTGTCTGTGGGTTTCTACCAGTTCTAGCTGCTCTCTCAGATACTTCGAATGTACCAAATCCAACTAACTGAATTTTCTCACCTTTCTTTAATTCCTCAGCAACAACATCAGTGAAAGCCTTTAAAGCTGCCTCTGCATCTTTTTTGCTTAAAGCGGTTTTCTCAGCCATAGCTGCAACTAATTCTGCTTTGTTCATGTTAAAAATTCCTCCTCTGGATTTTCAAATAAATTAGTACGAGGTGTTATTCTGATAATACCTACTTCCTATTTATACTTGTTTTTTATCTCTTTGTCAAGGAAAATCCCCATTTTTAGAGCATTTTATCAATCATCGCATGGACTGCATCAGACAGGTCAGATGATTTTTTATCGGCGTCTTCCAGCGAGCTGCCTTTCACTCCCAAATAGAATTTTACCTTCGGTTCTGTACCGGATGGTCTCACGCATACCCATGTGTCATCTTCCATCTCATAGTACAGTACATTCGATGCCGGAAGTCCTGTCGGCTGGACTGCGCCGGTGGCAACATCTGTGATGGTGTCTTTTTTGTAGTCTCTGACACGCACAACCTTATAGCCGCCAATCTCTGCCGGTGCGTTCTCACGCAGCGTATTCATGATCTCCTGGATCTTTGCAAGTCCCTCAATTCCCTTTAAGGTGATCGCGGTAACATCATCCTTATAGTAGCCGTATTTCTCATACATTGCCAGCATGGCATCCCAGAGTGTCATGTTCTTGGTCTTATAGTAGGCAGCTGCCTCGCAGAGTGTCATCGATGCCACGATCGCATCCTTGTCTCTCGCGTAGGTTCCGGTCAGGCAGCCGTAGCTCTCCTCCATACCAAACAGATAGGTTCCGGTTCCTTTGGTCTCGAACTCTAACATCTTCTGTCCGATAAACTTGAATCCGGTCAGCACTTCCACTAACTTGATCCCGTAATGTGCTGCGATCGCATCTGCCATGTTGGTCGATACGATGGAACGGATAAATGCGCCATCCTTCGGCAGTCCGAATAATTCTTTTCTCTGTCCGATGACATAGTCACCGATCAGGCAGCCGGACATATTTCCGGTCAGGCTGTGATACTCGCCGGTCTTTGCGTCTTTTACGTAGACACCCAGGCGGTCTGCATCCGGGTCTGTCGCAAGAATTAAATCTGCGTCCACTTTTTTACCTAATGCAAGACCAAGCTCAAATGCCTCTGCTGCCTCCGGGTTCGGGTAGCTGACGGTCGGAAATTCTCCGTCTGGAAGCTCCTGCTCCGGTACCACATAGACATTCTTAAATCCTAATTCCTTTAACACGCGGCGCACCGGGATGTTACCGGTTCCGTGAAGCGGGGTGTATACAATCTTCATATCTGCGCCTACCGCATCGATGCAGTCCTGATGCAGTACCAGCTTCTTTAACTCTGCAATGTACGGATCATCGATGTCCGCTCCGATCACCTGATACAGTCCGGCTTCCTTTGCCTCCAAAAGACTCATTGTCTTAACGGTCTCATAATCAGTTACCGCACGCACCTCATCCATAATGCCGGTGTCGTGTGGCGGAGTGATCTGGGCGCCGTCCTCCCAGTATACCTTGTAGCCATTGTATTCCGGTGGATTGTGGCTTGCCGTGATATTGATTCCTGCCGTGCAGCCAAGCTTACGCACCGCATAGGAAAGCTCCGGTGTCGGACGCAGTGACTCAAACACATACGCCTTAATGCCGTTTGCTGCCAGACAGCATGCTGCCTCGTTTGCAAATTCCGGTGACATTCTTCTGGAATCATAGGCAATGGCAACACCTTTTTCCTTTGCCCCTACCTTGCTGATGTAGTTGGCAAGTCCCTGGGTTGCCTTGCGGACCGTGTAAATATTCATGCGGTTCGTTCCTGCGCCGATGATACCGCGCAAACCGGCGGTACCGAACTCCAGATCCATATAAAAACGTTCTTCGATCTCTTTTTCATCCTGTGAAATACTGCGCAACTCCTGTTTGGTCGCCTCATCAAAATACGGATTACTCAACCATGCCTCGTAATTCTCTCTATAGCCCATCTTAGTATCCTCCTGTATCTTTTATACACTAATATTATCTTTGCCTGGTTTATTTTTCAAGTCTTTTCTGGTCATCCCGCACTTAATCGCTCGTTCCCGTCAGAGACTTTAACAGTGTGGTAAGCGTCGACACATAATCCGAAGAAGATGACGATGATGAAGAATCGCTGTTGTTTAGCAGACTGTCTACCATCGCATTCAGTTCAGCCTCATCCACCGTGTTGCCGGTTGACGTGCTTTGGGACGATGTGCTGCCCGCCGAATGGCTGCCCGCCAGGCTTCCTGCAAGGCTTCCCTCCTTGCC
>CAVCFM010000347.1:0-2997 GCA_963601305.1 bacterium
CTCCCAGTCTGTAATTTTCTGCCTGCGAGTGGAACAGCTTATAGTAGATTCCCTCTTTCTTCTTCATGAGGTTCTCATGTGTGTCAAAGTCTGCGACAGTGCCGCCGTCAATAATCAATATTCTGTCACAGAATACCGACGACGACATGCGATGGGAGATATAGATTGCCGTCTTATCCTCGACAAGCCGGTTGAATTTCTCGTAGATTTCCGCCTCCGCGATGGGGTCTAACGCACTGGCAGGCTCATCGAGGATCACCATGGATGCCTCCTTATACAGCGCTCTTGCAATCGCAACCTTCTGTCCCTCCCCGCCGGACATCTCGATTCCGTTTTCGTCGTATTCTTTTCCGAACCGGCTCTGCACGCCGTCCTTGAGGCTGTCTATCTTGTCGCGCAGCCCCACCTCGTCAACCAGCCGGTGGATTTTTGCCATATCGGCATCTGTTGGGCGGCAGGAGATGTTCTCCGCAATCGTAAAATTAAACAGGCGGTAATCCTGGAACACTGCCGATATCGCTTTCATATAAGACATATAATCGTAGTCGTAAATATTTTTTCCATTGATCTTAATTTCTCCGCTGTCCACATGGTACATCCGGCAGATCAGTTTTACCAGCGTGGACTTTCCGGCTCCGTTTAACCCGACGATGGAGATTTTTTCACCCTTGTGAATGGAAAAAGAAACGTCCCGCAGCACCGGCTTTTCCGCTTTCGGATAGGAAAATGTCACATGCGAAAACTCCACAGTCTCCACCGGTCCCACAAATATTTCTTTCCCGGACTCCGCCGTCTCCTCTTTAAGCTCCATAAATTCCAGATACGGCTCCAGATAGGACAACACCTGTACCATTTCGACCACGTTGGTTCCAAAGTCCACCACGGTAGAAGAGAACTGAACCGCGGCGGATACATACATCGTCAGCGATCCTATGGAAATCCGGCTTCCAAACCGGTCGGATATGGTGCGAAGTCCCACATAGGCATAACAGATTGCCGCAATCGCATCGTTGACAACCTTCATTCCGCCCATGGACTGTCCCCGCTTTTGGTTCATCCGGTCAAACTGATCGCACGTATCCTCGCTGAACTCCCTTACCCTTTTTACGATCATATCCTGCATGCCATATAGCCGGATATCCTTCTGATACTGCTTTTCCATTTCCAGATCCAGATAATATCCGAATTTCCGGTTGATCGGAATGAGCTGCTGCATCAGCTGTGTCATGATGGCTGCCATATTTTTATAGAGCAGCAGCATCGCCAGAATCCCCACAAACAGCACGACGATCATCACCCATCCCAGCGTCACGATCATCGCCAGAAGACCTGCCAGTGTCACCGCCCCGGTAACGACCTTGGCAGCAACTTCCACCAGCACCGCAATGGCATCCTGGTTCTTGATTGCAAACACCGCCCGCTCTTTTAAATCCAGATAATACGGGTCTTCCAGACAGGCATATTCCAGATTCATGATTTTTTCTGCCATCTTCTCTGTCATTGTCCGTCTGACGTACTCATTTTTTACCGCAAGCTGCCGCTTATAAAGTTTCTCCAGCCATGCCATTCCCACATTATTTGCCACAATCAGTGCCACAAAAAATATCAGCTGCCGGCTGTCCTTCGCCCCTAACAATTCATCAATCAGAAATTTCGGCAAAATGATGTTCAGCCACAATTTTGCCGCAGCCGTAACCGATTGCAAGATCAGCAATATCAGATACCCCGGGGATACCTCCCATGCAAGTTTCAAAAAAACAGTCAGTCGCTTCATACCGCCTCATCCTCCTGATAATATTTTCCCTGTACCGTAAACATATGATAATATTCTCCCTGCTGCCGCATCAATTCCTCATGGGTTCCATACTCTTTTAACCCATCCTTGTCAAACAGCGCGATCTTATCGCAGAACCTGGTGCTGGCAAGCCGGTGTGAAATGTAAACCGCTGTTTTTCCCTCCACCATACTGCTGAAACTCTCGTAGATCTCCGCCTCCGCAAGGGCGTCTAACGCCGCTGTCGGTTCGTCCATGATGACCATCGGCGCATCCTTGTATAATCCCCTTGCAATCGAAAGTTTCTGGCGCTCTCCACCGGAAAAATCCGTTCCTGTCTCGTCAATAATTTTTAGCATCATCTGGTCTAATCCCTTCGGGAACTCTTCTACCTTTTTCCACAGCCCCACCTTTTTTAGCGCCTCTTTTACACGATCGTCATCCACATGTTCCACAGTTCCCGCCACATTTTCACGGATTGGAAATGCCAGAATGTTGACATCCTGGAACACCGCCGAGTACAGCCGGTACAAATCTTCCTTCCGAAACGCTCTGCTGTCGGTTCCGTTGATATAGATATGTCCCGCCGTCGGTGCAAACAGCCCCGTCATCAGTTTTACCAGTGTGGACTTCCCGGCTCCGTTGACGCCCACTATCGCAAGGCTCTCCCCCTTATGTATCACAAAATTCAAATCCCGGAACACATAGGTGTCGCTGCCCGGATATTTGAAATCCACGTGGCTGAATACAATTTCTATCGCGCCGTCTACCGCAATTTCCGCTTTATCCCCATCCGTCAGCCCTTCATCCATCAGCCGGAAAAAGTCGCCCACATACTGCCCTTCATTCTGTAAAAATGTAACGTCCTCCCCCAGCTTTAGCATGGATGCCATCAGCGTTGTGATCAGGGACACATACATGGAAAAACTGCTGATCGGCATCCCCGATACCGCCTGATAAACCAGGATTCCATACATGAGCACATTGGTAAAAAACAGTGTCACGATTCCCGCAAGACCCAGCAGATATTCGTGGCGCTCCAGCTTTTTTACAAGCGCCACAAGCGCTGCGATCTCCGACTCGTAATTTTTTAAAATGCGCTCCCTGAAATTATAGATGCGGATGTCCTTCCCGTAGGAAAAGTCGTGTGTCGTCTTGTAGTAATAATCAATTTTCCGCTGCTGCTTCGCCAGCTCTTCCTTGCGCGCATAACGGTATTTGTG
>CAVCFM010000348.1:0-3364 GCA_963601305.1 bacterium
CCGATGTTCCCATCGTGTCTGCTGCGCCGGAAGCTATCTGCGTCAGAATTCCCTCTGACAAGTCAGATGCTGCACTTGCAGCCACAGTTGCAGCATAATCATCTACACTGATACCTTTCGATGCCTCGAATGCGGTTGCCGCATCATCAAACGTCGTGATCTGTCCGCTGGATGCATCGATAACTGCCTGCAGGGCAGCTGCACGGATTCCCTGTGCCATATAATAATACGCATCACTCGCCTCAATTCCAGTTGTGACTGCCGATATCATATCTGAGTTTGTGAGATTGCTTGTAACCTCCGAGGAAGCCTGCGATTTGATCGCCTCATACTGTCCGGCAGCAAATTCATCATCTACCGTTTTCTTCGCCGCACTCTTGATGGTATCTTCGCTTGCGGAAATCGAAGCACTTACCTGGCTCTTGATCGTATCTGCCTGTGTATCCACACTGGCGCTTACCTGGTTCTTAATTGTATCTGCCTGCGTGTCTACGTTGGAGCTTACCTGGCTCTTGATCGTATCTGCCTGCGCATCTACCGTTGCCTCTGCAGTACTCTTAATGCTGCTTGCCTGACTTTCTACAGTACTCTTTGCAGATTTCTTAATTGCAGCTTCCTGTTTTGCAATGGTATCGGTAACCTGTTTCTGTAAAGCTTCTTTTTCTTTGTCTGTAAATGCTGTGTTTAAGGTGGTATCCAGCAATGAAATTCCCTGATACAGTGTGGATGCACTGCTGTTTAAGGTTGTAACGCCGCTAGAAAGCGCTGATTTGTTGCCGTTCAACTGGGAAATACCATCTGCCACCTGGGATGCGCCGTCTGTATAAGCAGCCACACCATCTTTTAAAGTATTCACACCGGAAGTAAAGTCTCCCATGCCATCCTTTAAGGTATCAGTACCGTCTGCCAGCTCTGCGGAACCATCCTGTAACTGATCGGTTGCATCGGTCAGTGTATCTAACATCTCATCAACGGAATCTAAGCCGTCGCCGCCCTCAGCATCGATGAAGTTTGTTGCATTTGCAACGACGGTCATGGTCATATCCAGCGAGAAGTTCTCCACATCTGCGGTCACTTCAAAGTATTCCGGAATGCTTACATCCTCGTCAAAATCGTCTTCGTCCACATCGAGAGAATCTGCAAGTCCCGGAAGTGCATAGCCGAATACCACGCTGTTGTTGCCATCTGCCATTACTTTTCCGTTTGTCACTTCGATGTTGCTGAAGGAATCATCTAAGATCATGCCGCTGATTGCCACGAATGGTACATTGATTTTCTCTTTTTTGCCATCAATGGTTGCCTCTACAGTCTCATTGTTGGTGTAGTCAAAGCGGATGGTCACTTTTCCGGATTTACCGGCAAGTTCTTCCGGTGTTGTCTCGGTTCCATCCAGATAATATGTGATCTTCTGGGTAACCGGAAGCTCCTCGTCAGAGGTTCCCTGATAATAAATATCGTTGCCCTGTGCATCCCATGTCACTTTGCTGCCATTCTGGGTAAAGGTCTCATCGCCCTTTACGTTTGTGATGTCAGTCAGGTTGGATGCATCCTCGAGGGTGTCCTTATTGTCGTTGTTTACCAGATGATCGGATACAATGACCTTCTCCGGGTTTCCGACACTGTTGGAAATGACATATACGGTCTCATCTTTTCCGATGTCTTTCTGACTTACCTTCAATCCTTTGTCAAGGACATCAGAGAGCAGGCTGCTGTCGGAATCCTCTTCTTCACTGTCCTCGGTTGTCGTCTCTTTTTCCGTGGACTCGGTCTGCTCTGTGGAAGCTGCATTTTTCGCTGCTGCTACGGAATATGTAGACACGCCGGTTCCTGCCAGAGCGACTACAAGAACACCTGCAATAATACGGATTGTATATTTATTTTTGAAATGTTTTTTTAATTCTGGTAATCTCATTTTTTCGTCCTCCTATTATACTTGTTTTATAGAAACATTGTTTTTATTTGGCTGCCTTTTTCTCCCGGAATCCCATGCTGGTCGCACAGATAATGCGGTCAAACAGCATGAACATGGACGGAAGGATGAAAATAACTACGATCATACTGATGATTGCACCGCGCGCCATTAAGGAGCACAGAGAACTGATCATATCGATGTTCGAATACATACCAACGCCGAAGGTTGCTGCGAAGAAGCTGAGTGCGCTGACGATAATGGACTGAACGGAGCCCTGTAACGCGGTTGTCACAGCCTCTGCCTTTTCAGCGCCCTGGTATCTCGCCTTCTTATACTTGTTCGTCATAAGAATTGCGTAGTCTACGGTTGCACCTAACTGAATGGTTCCGATTACGATGGATGCAATGAACGGCAATGTGGTATGCGTATATGCCGGAATACCCATGTTGATGAAAATCGCAAACTCGATAACCGATACCAGAATGATCGGCAGTGATACTGATTTAAATACAAATAAGATAATGACGAAAATTGCTCCGATGGAAACAGCGCTTACGGTCTTAAAGTCTTCATCGGTAATCTCGATCAAATCCTTGGTACATGGCGCCTCACCAATCAGCATTGCGGAGTCGTCGTATTTTTTAATGATGTTGTTGATCTCCTCGCACTGGGCATTTACCTCATCGGATGCCACCGCGTACTCAGAACTTACCAACATCATCTGATAATCACCGTTTACCAGAACGTCTTTGATGTTGTCAGGGATAATGTCTTTCGGGATTCCCGCCCCTACCAGGGAATCGTAACCGAGCGCCATCTTCACGCCATCCACATCACTGATCTCATCTAACATTGCCTTTGCATCTTTGGAAGAAAGACTGCTGTCGGCAATGATCATATGGGTTGCACCCATTGCAAAGTTTTCATCCAGCTTGTCGTTTGCTGTGATACTGTCAAGACTCTTCGGAAGAGTTCCCGCCAGATCATAGTACACATCCGTGTGTGTATAACCATATAATGCCGGGATCAGAACGATCACAAACGCAACAACGAATACTTTGTAATGCTTTACGACCCAGCCTGCGATCACACCCAGATCCGGGATGATTGCTTTGTGCTTTGTCTTTTCGATCGCTTTATCAAATACTAAAAGCATGGAAGGAAGTACGGTTACACAGCAGATAACGCCGAGCACAACACCTTTTGCCATAACGATACCAAGGTCCATACCAAGGGTAAAGCTCATGAAGCACAGTGCCACGAAACCTGCAACCGTCGTGATGGAACTTCCCACAACAGAAGTAATGGTATTGGAAATTGCATGTGCCATAGCACGTTTTTTATCTCCATCGAAACGTTCCTGCTGCTCCTCGTAACTGTGCCACAGGAAAATCGAGTAGTCCATTGTAACACCCAGCTGCAATACCGCTGCCAGCGCCTGTGTTACATAAG
>CAVCFM010000349.1:0-3829 GCA_963601305.1 bacterium
AATCAAGACCGGCCTGTGTGGTGTTTAAGGCTTCCTTATCCTCAACGTCTAAGGCGGTAGGACCTACCAGCAGATTTCCGTGGACAGTCGGGGTCACAAGCACGCCCTTGCCCATCTTGGATGGAAGCTGGAAGATGGTGTGGGATACGTGGGTGCCGGCATCCTTATCGAGCAGGCAGTACTCGCCTTTGCGGGCGGTGATGTGCAGCTTGTGTGCGCTTACCATATTGTTGAGCTCGTCGGCATAGACACCGGCGGCGTTGATGACAACTTTTGCCGTAAAGGTCTCTGTGGCATTGGTGTCGGTATGTAAGGTCTCAATGGAATATCCATCGCCCTCTTTTTTAACGGAGGTAACTTTGGTATTTAAAAAGAAGGATACGCCGTTGACATTGGCGTTTTCTGCAAAAGCCATCGTCATATGGAACGGGCAGACGATACCGCCGGTCGGGGCGAAAAGTGCACAGGTGACATCATCACTGATGTTTGGCTCCAGCTGTAACAGCTCCTCGCGCTCGATGATCCGCAGATTTGGAACGCCGTTTGCTTTTCCTTTTTCTAATAATTCCTCCAGACCCGAGCGGTCCTGATCCTTAGTGCATACGACCAGCGAACCGTTGCGTTTAAACGGAATGTCTAATTCTCTGGAGAGTTCATCCATCATCTGATTGCCGCGGACATTTAAGCGGGCTTTTAAGGTGCCCGGGGTTGCATCGAATCCGGCGTGGATAATGGCGCTGTTGGCTTTGGAAGTACCGTTGCAGACATCCTCCTCACGCTCGATGACACAGATATTTGCCTGGTAGCGGGACAGCTCTCTTGCAATGGCACTGCCGACGACACCGGCACCGATAATTGCTACATCATACATAGTCATATCTCCTTTTCTTGAAACGAAAAAAGAGCAAGATAAAACAAAGCGATGTCTATCGCCTGATTTACCTTGCTCATGTCTCTCGGTAATTTATTAACTTAAGTATATTATAGCACGAATCAGATGCGATGCAAGGGGTAAATTGCGGAGGAAATTGTTTTCATATAAAAAGGTATGAGGTATACTTATAAAAAACGGGAAAGAAGGAACACAATGGCGCGAACGGAAAAACAGAAGTTGAAACTGCTCTATATCATGCAGCTTCTGATGGAGCGGACGGATGAGGAACATCAGGTGACGACGCAGGACATCATTGACTATCTGGACGCACAGGGAATTGCTGCGGAGCGCAAGAGCATATATACGGATATCGACCTTCTGATCGATTTTGGTGTGGATATCATCAAGAGAAAAGAGCGGCCGGGTGGATATTATCTTGCAAGCCGTCAGTTCGAGCTGGCGGAATTAAAGCTACTCGTGGATGCGGTGCAGGCGTCTAAGTTTATCACGACCAAAAAGTCCAGAGAGCTGATCGGAAAGTTGGAGACGCTGTGCAGCCGGTATGAGGCAAGGCAGCTGCACCGACAGGTGGTCGTGACGAACCGGACCAAAGCGGTCAATGAAAATATTTATTACAATGTGGATATGATATATAATGCGATTGCGGCAGGGGTCAAGATACGTTTTCAATATTTTGAGTGGAGTGTCAATAAGGAGATGCAGCTGCGCCGGGATGGCATGTTTTACGTGGTAAGTCCCTGGCTGCTGTCCTGGGATGACGAAAACTATTATCTGATCGCGGTGGACGACAGGAGCGGTGCAATACGCCATTACCGCGTGGACAAGATGATAAAAATCGGACTGCTGGTGGAGCGGCGGGACGGTAAGAATGAGTTTGAAAAATTTGACATCGCGGGGTATTCCAAAAAGACCTTCGGCATGTTTGTCGGGGAGGAGGAGACGGTGATACTTTCCTGTGACAGCGGGCTGACCGGAGTGATGATCGACCGCTTTGGAAAAGATGTCGCGCTTCGTCCGCGGGACGATGGCAGGATCACAGCGCGCGTGGATGTGGCGGTGAGCCGCCAGTTTTTTGGATGGATCACCGGATTGGGAGCAGCGGTAAAAATCGAATCACCGGAGCATGTGGCAGAGGATTACAGGCGGTATCTGCAGGAGATTTTAAGAGAGTATCCCGAATAAAGGAGTAGCATGAAGGAACGGAATTATCAGATTGTCATCGATGGCGTGACGATCACAGTGACAAAGAAGCGCATGAAAAACATGTATCTGCGCATCAAAAAAGAGAGTGGCGAGGTCCTGATATCGGCACCACATCAGGTCAGTGATGAGCGGATTTACCAGTTTGCGAAGGAGCGGATTGACTGGATCCGCGCATACCAGCAGAAATATGCGGATGCGGCAAAACGGCGGGGAGCACGCGAGAGTCTCGACAAAAAAGAAATCGAGAAAAACAAGCGTCTTTTAAAAAGAAAGGTGGAGGCGTTGGTGGCGAAGTGGGAGCCGCCCATGGGTGTGAAGGTTTCGGGGATTACCATAAGGCAGATGAAAACGAGATGGGGGTCCTGCAATGTGAAAACGCATCATATTAATATTAACCTGGCACTTTTGGACAAACCGGAGGAGTGCCTGGAATACGTGGTGGTGCATGAGATGACGCACATCTTAGAACCGAGCCATAACCAGGTATTCTGGGGTTATATGTCGAAATTTTATCCAGACTGGAGGCGTGTGCGCAGATACCTGAACGATGAGGTGGTGTAGACACATGCACAGATACCTGAATGATGAGGTGATGGGGCATGCGTTGCCGGATGGACGGGCATAGGCGATATCAGATGAACTGGTTCTGGGCGGCGTCATATTCGTAATCGATGGTGCCAAGACTTTTTTTGATATCGTCTGCTTTTACCGAAAAAGCGTCGCAGAAGGCATCGAGAGAAGCGTAGTGGTCGCGCAGCTGTGTGTTGACGAAGCTTAGAAGCATTACCGGGTCATGGGGAAGATTTTCGTACATGGTCATAATCGTATCCTTTCTGTGTTGCCAAATAAATCAACTTTTGCTAAGATAGCAATGCTATTATGTTTAGCAGCGCTAAGTTTAGCACAGGACAGGAAAAAACTCAAGCGATAAGTCGCCTGGAAGTGAGGAAGCATATGGAACAAAAGATTGAAAAAATTGATAAGGAAGTATTTGATAAATTTTTTACAGAGAGCTATTGCACGGTGGATTATGAGACGGTAAAAGAGGAGTTCGAGGCAATCGCCTCTGCCGGAAATGATATTTTTACCGGCAGTTACGAGGCGAGAAACTTAAACCGCGATAATTTTATTCTCTATCTGACCAGCGACTGCTACTGCGATTTTGAAGCGGCAGTGCAGGAGGCGATGGATGATCTGAATCCGGAGATACTCGACGCTGTGATGGATGTCACTGAGGCACAGGCGGACGGGGACGAGATTACAGAAAAGTACTGGGATACCCAGCGGGAACTGCTGCATGAATTTTTGCTGCGGTTGTACGACGAAGTGATCGTGAAATGGAAGTAGGCAATTACTTAAGTGAAGATAGAGATAGGAATAACGGAGGAAAAATCGATGGCAAAAGCAAGCTGTGACAGCTGTGTATACAATGTGTATGACGAAGATGATGAGGCATATTACTGTGAGGTGGATATGGACGAGGACGATGCCGCCCGTATGATGCAGGGGCATTACAAGGAATGTCCGTATTATCAGCTGGATGATGAATATGCAGTGGTGCGCCACCAGATGTAGGAAAGAAAAGAACCCTGCGGTTCGTGTCGATTAACCCGGTGTGGGCGGCGATACGAGTCGCAGGGTTCTTTTTATGTTTGCGCGCCATGGGCGCACTCTAACGGGTGAAAGTCCCGAACACGCCCAGATAGTGGGAAGTGTATAGCCGAACAGCAA
>CAVCFM010000350.1:0-2787 GCA_963601305.1 bacterium
GCTTTCCCCAGCAGCATTAAAAATCAGATGTCCCTCGGTTCCGATTTCATAATTGCCGGTAAGCGTTCCCTCCGGGTCAAAGAAGGAAGACGGGCACACCGCTGTCCAGTTCACATCTGTGCGCTGTTTCAACTCATCAATGCCAAGCTTGATGTTCCGGGATATCTCTCTTAAGAAATCCGGATGTTCCGGGGTCTCGTAACAGTAGGTGGTGTGCGCCTCATCGGTAAAAAGGCTTCCGGCGCCTCCGATGGCGATGAGATGTCTGTCTGTTCCGGCATTTAACTCAATGTACTTCAAGTATGCCTTATGGTTTAACGTCGGGTCTGCCTTAAACCCACTTCCGTAAGCGCTGATCATCACATCACAGTCTGCGATATCTTCTTTTGTCACGTCAAACAGACTCTTTTTCACAATTTCCGCTCTCTCGTCCGGTGTCTCACCGTCATAGATAAACCCCTTTACCTCAAATCCCCGGTCAAGCGCCTGCTTTGTCACCCTTGTTCCAAGATTTCCATTTGCTCCGATAATTGCGATCTTCATATCCATTCTCCTTTTCTGCGCCGCTTTGCGCGCTCATTTTTATTTGCAATATAAAATTTAATATCCCACAATCGAACTTCCGCCATCGATCACCAGTGTCTGCCCGGTGATCATAGATGCCTTATCGCTTGCCAAAAATACAACCCCGTCTGCAATATCTTCCGGTCTCGAGAGTTTTCTAAGGGGGATCGGGTCCATGGAATCCTCCGGGAATTCCATAGCTGCCATCGCCTTTGTCATAACGCCTCCCGGTGCCACCGCATTGCAACGCACCCCATACTTCGCCCACTCGGTTGCCGCCTGCATCGTCATTGCCACGACCGCTCCCTTGCTGGCGCTGTAATGTGCGGATGCCATCGCCTCCCGCATGCCCCGGATGCCCGCCATGGACGCAAAATTGACGATCGAACCGCCATGCTCTCTCATGGACTGCTCTACCACCTGCTGCATGACAAAGAACATGCCTCTGACATTGATCTGGAACATGGTATCCCACTCTGCCACTGTCATGGCAAGTCCGCTCTGTCCTCTCAAAAGTCCGGCAGTCTGGACTAAGACCTCGATTTCTCCGAGCTCCCCGCGGATTTTGCGGATAGCTGGTGCGATCTCCTCCACCTTCGTGATGTCTAACTGATAGCATTTGAAATTGTCATATCCCTGCAATGCCTCCTCTGCCGCAGTAAGCGCCGCCTCCGACACATCCACGATCGCCACCTTTGCATTGGAATCCAGCAGATTTTTCACACATGCCATTCCGATGCCGCCTGCACCACCTGTTACCAACGCTGTTTTTCCGTTAAAATCAATAACCATTTTCCCTCTCCCTTTCTAAAACCGGATATCCATTGCCACCACTTTTTCCAGATAGGCGCCCATGTCCTCCGCCAGGCTTACATGTGCCGGGTGATCCGGGTATGCAAGTGCAGCCGCCTCATCCGCAAAATCAATGACCTGAACCACATCGCCAAATTCCGGCACTCCCGGAATCCCCTTCGGTGGGCGCTCCATGCAGTCTGTGCCCACCTGGTACGCTGCCACATGCTCCAGTTTTCCTTCCATCTGTGTCAGCCGTTCCAAAAAAAGTTGTTTATGTTCCGCCTTGTTTTCTTCCTTCAAAAAGAATATTGATATATGCCTTATCATATAGCCTCATTTCCGTGCAGTTTTTCTGCACCCGCCTTTTATAAATTCAATTCGTAGTACCCGCATGTGGTGTCCACCGGATTTTTCCCGGTAAAGTGGCTTCTTCCCACAAGCTTATCCACAACCGCCGCAACATTGTACGGGCTTGTCGTATATGCGTTGATAAATGTCTTGATCTCCGGCATGTCGCGCAGATGATACGGGTTTGCAAAGGAAATTGCGATCGTCGGAATATCATTGACAAACCACGGTGCATCATTTGCCAGCGGGAGGTTCCAGGTCAGTCGTACCGTTGTCTGGTTGCTGGACGTTCCCTCACTGAGCACATAGATTGCCGCATCATATTTTTCGATAAATGCCCTGGTGGTGTCGCCTGGGTCCGGAAAATGCACGGAATAGTCGAAGGTGTCGACATCGAAGCCCTCTTTTTTCATCGCCTCGATAAACATGCTGCCGACCTTCTGGTTTCCGTAAAAATCTTCCCTGTCGCCCATGACATACACCATCAGGTGTTTATGTGTCTGCGGCGTAATCGGCAGATTCTGCTCTTCGTCTTTTACCAGTGTGACCGCCTGATCTGCACATTCTCTCGCAAGCTCCTGATACTCCGGTTTTCCCAGTATCTTTAATGCGTCCTCTTTCGGAACCAGCGTCCCGGCTTTTTGTTTTTCAAACAATCCCATCGCTGTCTTTAACGCCAGCACTCTGGAAACTGCCTCATCCACACGCTCAAGGCTTAAAATTCCCTTGTCAATCCCCTGTCTCATGAATTCGTAATCTTCTTCCACGCTGAAGTTAAACAGGAACATATCGCAGCCGTTTGCAATCGCAGTCGGAACCGCCAGCTCTCTGCTCATGTGTGCGTAAAAGCCGTTCATGCTGGTGGAGTCTGTAATGATCACACCGTTAAATCCCATGCGTTCCCGCAAAAGCCCGGTCACGATCTCTTTGGAGAGGGAACCCGGACATAAGATTTCCTTTTTGGTTGCATTCGGGTTAATCGCTTTCACATACTCCGGCAGTCCGATGTGACCGACCATAACGGTTGTGGCACCTCTTTCGATCAGCCGCCTGTAATTTTTGCCGTAGGAATTCTCCCAG
>CAVCFM010000351.1:0-3184 GCA_963601305.1 bacterium
GTCTAATCCAGCAAAGATCACCTCGTGCTCACCTACGATATTACCGCCACGGACTGCGGAGATACCAATCTCTGTCTTCTCTCTCTTCTTCCGCTCCTGGCTTCTGTCGTATTTGTAATCATAGACATTGCCCAGCGCGTCATTCATCACATCCGCCAGCGCTAACGCGGTACCGCTCGGTGCGTCTAACTTCTGGTTATGGTGTTTTTCCACAATCTCAATGTCGAATCCCGCCGGTGCAAGAATGGTTGCCGCCTGTTTTAAAAGCTGCATTAACATGTTGATGCCAAGGGACATATTGGCAGATTTTAAGACTGCTACCTGCTTGGATGTCTGCTGCACGCGCTCTAACTGCTCCTCCGACAATCCGGTTGTGCAAAGTACCACCGGGATCTGTTTGTCTGCTGCATACACCAGCAGGTCATCCACTGCCTTGACATTGGAGAAGTCAATGATCACATCCGCCGGCACGTCACAGCTGGAAATATTGGCAAACACCGGATAATCATTTTTTACCCCGTCAAAGACATCCACGCCTGCCACAATCTCAATGTCCTCGTCTTCTTTGCAGATTCCGGTGATGACCTGTCCCATCCGTCCGTTGCATCCATTCATAATCGCTCTTATCATATCCGTATCTTATCCTTTCTACACTCACTCATTGCTGTTTTTCTCTATTTTCCACAAGAGCTCCGGTCCACGACCAGAGCCCTTATTTTTACACATCTAGTTATGTGCACTTATAAAATTCCATACGCACGCATTGCATCTGCCAGCTTTGCAGCTGCCCCGTCACTCATCTCAGTCAGCGGGGAACGCAGTGTTCCGACTTCGCGTCCCATCAGGTTCAACGCTTTTTTTACAGGGATCGGGTTGACCTCGCTAAAGAGCGCCTCCACCAACGGCTGTGCCTTAAGCTGCATCTCCATCGCCTTTTTGGTATCCCCATTGAAGAAATCCATGCACATCTGATGAACGTCATGCGGTGCGATATTCGACCACACGGAGATCACACCCACAGCGCCAAGGGATAACAGCGGAACCACAATTCCATCCTCGCCGGAATACAGATCGATCTTGCCGTCTGTTAAGTACATGGTCTTGGCTGCCTGCGCCACGTTACCGGTTGCTTCCTTGATACCCACAATGTTCTCAACATCACGAAACAGCGTCGCCACAGTCTCCGGCATAATATTACATCCGGTTCTTCCCGGCACGTTATACATGATAATTGGAAGCTTTACAGACTCGGCGATCTCTGTGTAATACCGAATCAGACCACCCTGTGTCGCCTTGTTATAGTAAGGTGTCACGGCAAGCAGACCATCCACGCCTGCCTCCTCTGCCTCCTTGGACAGATGGATCGCCTCTCTGGTGCAGTTCGATCCGGTTCCCGCAACAACCGGGACACGGTGCTTGGTAAAATCAACCGCTGCCTTGATCACTTTTGCATGCTCCTCGGTTGTCAGTGTGGAGCTCTCACCTGTTGTACCCGCAATAATGATACAGTCTGTCCCCTGGTCAATCTGCCAGTTGATAAGCTCCTCTAACTTGTCGTAGTTAACCTCTTCGTTTTCCTTCATCGGTGTAACAATCGCTACACCTGCTCCCTTAAAAATTGCCATTGCGAAATCCTCCTAAATTCATGATACGCTGTATGGTACGTCTGTGTGCAAGAATAAGGTACAAAAAAACGACCTCTTCGGGTCGTTTAAAGTCTACACACACAGAAAAAACTCTGTCGTCTATGTAATACCGATAGCGCCCCATCCAGTAAGATGACAGTCATGAAGTTCTTCACTCCATGCCCAAGCAATATAGCTGCAGGACTATATCCTTTCGGCGTGCTTCCCTTTCACTCATCTTCCACTGTGCCTGTCACATCCGAAAAGTTACTTATAAAGTACGCAACCTCTATCATATATGTATCTGTTGCTCTCTACCATAGCACTAAACGAAAGTGTTGTCAACAGATATCCCTTATAAATACGGATTATTCCGTGCCATATTCCGCATCTCGCGCGGCGTACATTCATAACGCTCCTTGAACATCCGGTAAAATAGTTTCTGATTATAGAAACCGTGCTTTTCCATAATATCCTGAATACTGTCATCCGTGCACAGTAAATCCTGATAAATGTGATTGATACGCACCTGATTGACGTATTTGATAAAGGAAGTTCCTGTGTTCTGTTTGAAAAAACGACAGAAATATTCCCGGTTCAGCCCGAGTTCATCCGCAGCCTCCTGCAAACTGATCTCTTCTGTATAATGATGCTCAACAAACGCACAGATCTGGTCTAAGCGCTGCATGTTGCTCACTTTTGCCTCTGTGTCCTGTCTGGTCACCGGCGTCGAAAAATCCTCTAACAGACCGGCTAAGATTTCCAGTATCAGCGCCGTGCTGCGCATATGGTATGTATTTTTCTGATTCACGTAAAGAACCGTCAGCTTGCTTAAATGTTCACATAGTCTGCTGTACGCCTCCTGCTTTTCCTCCGGGATATAACTTCCCGAACAGGAGATGGACAAAAGCTCCGTATCCGGCACATACTCCCGCAGCAAGTTTCTTGATACATGAATACAGATTCCCATGGTCTGCGGCAGCTCGTAGAGCACCTCATGAATCTTCGAGTAATCCATCACGATCGCATCCAACGGGTTAAGCTCATGCACCAGATCATCCATCCGAACCGTGGCATGTCCGTTTAAAATATAGAGGATTTCCAGTTCGCGGTGCCAGTGAAACGGTGAATTGTGCTTCATCGTAACAAAACGGATATCAAATCCCTGCTCCGGCAATATCACATTTTCATAGGAATTCTTCCGCTCTTCCATATCTCTGCCTCCCCGATCTTTCAAATTCCCCTTTATTATGCAATTTTCTTTGTAAAAAGTCAATATTGCCCTATTTTTTACTAATATAACATCTATTTTTATATGGTTGCATTGTGTATTATCATAGATGTAAACGAAAACAAAACAAATTACAAATCAATATTAACAGGAGGAAAAAATTATGTTCAAAAAAATTTCTAACTACTACAAAGAGAACCTTGTTTCTATCGCAGCAGCATTGGCAGCATACAACGGCGACTATGACTATTTCTTAAGAGATCGCTAATAACAAAAAAGGACTGTATCTACAATCCTTTTTTGCTTTATTATTCTTCTAAGAAATCTA
>CAVCFM010000352.1:0-10791 GCA_963601305.1 bacterium
GCTCGGCACAGCCAGTATTCCGCAGATTTTCAGCCAGACTGCCCCCATCATCTCTGACAAAAGAATTGGAAGATATACACTGCTGATATCTTCCAGTCCAAATCGGTATTGATTAATGCTAAGTCCCACATCGCTGATGTCTACTCCATAGAGGATTCCCGACAACGGAAATATAGGAATGATCAATATCAAAAGTATCCAAAAAACTTTATATGCTTTCTTCATGTTTACCTCAATTATTTTTCGGGATATTAAAAGTTAATTCGCTCTTCTTCAACAACCAGTGGGCGTTTCATCATCCGCGTGTTGATATTCAGGATATACTCTCCTACCAGTCCGACAAAGAAAAGCTGTATTCCACCCAGCGCAAAGACACCGATACTGATAGCTGCGATTCCAACCGGATACGCGATCACATGGAATATTTTTAAAATAAAGGTCACAAGTGCAATCACAAGTGATACTCCCGATACGACAAATCCCAGGATTGTCGCAAGCCGCATAAGTACTTTGGAATATGAGGTAATTCCCAGCATTGCCAGATCATAGATCTTGAAGAACCCAAAATGCGTCTTGCCCTTTTTGCGCTCGTCCTGTGTATACTCGATCTTCTTCATCTTAAATCCGAGCTCCGCAACAATTCCCCTGAAATAAGGCATCGGGTCGTCAAGTTTTCTCAGTACATCCACAAAGCTGCGGTCATACAGTCCAAATCCCATAAACTGATCAATGTGGTTGATCTCCGTAATGGAATTGATAAATTTGTAGTAGCACTCACGCAGGAAATACATTACCTTGTTCTCACGGCTTCTGTTCTTCACACCGATCACAACTTTATAGCCGTTCTCCCATTCCCTCACGAAGTCAACCATTTTTTCCGGCGGCTCCTGCATGTCCGCGGCAAGCAGTACCGTGCAGTCTCCGGTTGTATTGATGATCCCGTAGAAGGAAGATCTTGTCCAGCCAAAATTATTTCCGTTTAAAATAATCTTGACATTTTTATCCCGCTCCGCCAGAATACGCAGCAGATCGCGGGTTCCGTCATTTGAAAAGTTGTCAATGAAAAGCATTTCATAATCGTAGGCTGCCAGATCATGATCCATAATGTTTTTCAGCCTGTCATAATCATCCATAATGTTTTCTTTTTCATTATATGTCGGAATAACCATGCTGATTTTTTTTCGTACACGCTGTTCCTTTGTCAGCTCTTTCGTTTCCATTAGAATCCTCCGTAAGTTTCCATAAACTCCCTGAATGTCTGTAAATTTTTATCTTTTTCCGCAAGGATCACCGCGTCCATACCGCCAACTTTATCCAGCGGCCACTCCACAGCAATATCAGGGTCATTCCACATAATTCCATCATCATACTCGCCGTAGAACTTCTCGGCACATTTATAGCTCACGATCGACTTTTCCAGCACCAGATATCCGTGTGCACATCCTGCCGGGACAAGTATCTCGTTATGTTCATCCCCTATGAGGTCAAATCCCAGCCACTTTTTAAAGGTAGGACTGTCTTTTCGCAGATCGACTACCACATCATATACATGCCCGCAGATGCACCGCACCAGCTTAGGCTGCTGCTTTTCTCTCTGAAAATGGAGTGCACGGATTACACCCTTATGGGAAGTCGTGTAAAACACTTCGGCAAGATCATGTCTGATGCCGTTTTGTTCAAACACTTCTTTGGAATAGTCCTTGGTAAAACAGCCACGGACGTCATCCGCATTAAACGGCGTAACCTTTATCAATCCTTCAATCTCTGTATTTTCAAATGCAAATTTCTGTATCACTGTCTTTCCTCCTCTGCCATCGTCTGCCACCAGTCTCTTGTTCTTCTGCAGCCCTCCGCGAAACTGATCTCTGCCTTAAATCCGGTATCCCGCTCCGTTTCGGAGCAGTCAAAATCCTCCAACGGCTGATTAATACCGGTAAACGGAATATCTCCGAAAATAAAATCAAGATCCGGCGCGATCGTTGCCTGCATCTCCAGCAAAAATTCCTTGAGTGGCTTCGCATGGGAAGAGCCTATCATGTATTCATGGAACGGTTTTCCATGTTCTCCTATCAGGCGGAATGCTCTCGCCACATCATCAATGTAGACAAAATCGTAATTCTGCGTGCCTGCCGTAAACTGCGGCGCCTCTTTGCGGATACATTTTTGTATGGTTGTATTTACCATACGCGGGCTCTTTTCTCCGACTCCATATGCGTTCGTGATCATCGCCCAGATCAGATCAATTCCAATGTCCGCGGCAACTGACTTGCACATGGTATGCGCCACAAGTTTTCCGCTGCCATAGATATAGCCGAGTCCCGGCCGGTTTCCCTGATTAAAGGCTGCCTTCATCGTCTCCAGTTCCATAATGCTTCCCGCGTTCACAAACCGTTTGCAGCCCAGCTTTTTGGCTACCTTAAGGCAGTCTACCGTCCACTGCGCGTTCTTAAGCTGTAACGCCACGTCTGCCCTTGCCGCTCCTGCTGCTCCCATCCATGCGAAATGATAAAACGTATCAGCTCCCGCATCCTGCAGCGTCTCCAGCAATCTGTCCGCATTCTCTAATGAAAAGTCGTGATACTCCACCAGATCGCTTTCAATCCGTCTTCCGCTGCCGCCTTCATGAACCAGCGCTATTACTTTTATTCCATTTGCAATCAGATCATTTACAACCGCATTTCCAACAAATCCGCCTGCACCTGATACAATAACCTTTTCCATATGTTCACCTACGATTCCAGATAATCTGCTATCTCTTTCTCCATCTCGGCAACAATATCGCCGCCCGCAAGATAGACTTTACTCCACTCTGTCACATATCTGACAGCATCTTTGATGTGCCACTTAGGCTGCCAGGACATGACTCTTTTTATCTTGGAGCAATCCAGTTTTAAAAATCCTGCCTCATGGGGCGCATTGGCTTCTGATATATCTTTCCAGGTGGCATTTCCACCCCAAAGTTCACAGAACATATTTACCAGTTCCCCGGTGGTAACACAGTCACTTTCATTTGGTCCTATATTATAATTGCCTGCGTACTGTTCCTTATTCATATATTGCAATTCTGCCAGTTTCAGATATGCGCATACCGGCTCCAGCACATGCTGGTACGGTCTGGTAGAATACGGATTGCGCACAATGATCGGCTCATTCTTTTCCTGTGCACGCACGCAGTCCGGAATGATACGGTCCTTCGCGAAATCGCCTCCTCCGATCACATTTCCTGCGCGGCAGGTAGATATCGCAACGTCCCTGTCTCCGAAAAATGACTTCTGATAAGAACTTGTGACCAGTTCCGAGCACGATTTGGAATTCGAATACGGGTCGTACCCATCGAGCACATCATTTTCCCGGTATCCCCACTCCCATTCCAGATTCTTGTATACTTTATCGGTTGTGACGTTCACAAACGACTTCACGCACTCGTGCAAACGCACCATCTCTAAGATGTTCACGGTTCCCATCACATTCGTCTCGTATGTGTAGACCGGATTGGCATAACTCTCTCTCACGATCGGCTGTGCCGCCATATGGATCACAATTTCAGGCTGATATTTTTCAAACACTGCATTCATATGCTCCAGATCACGGATGTCTCCCTTTACGGAGTCAATCTGCCCTTCCATACCGGTCAGCTCGAACAGCCCCGGCTGTGTCGGTGCATCCAGCGCATAGCCGACCACATGCGCTCCCTGCATCAGCAGTACCTTGCACATCCATGTTCCCTTAAATCCGGTATGACCGGTTACCAGCACGGTTCTCCCTTTATAAAAACTTAAATCCATCTATTCTTCCCACACTTTCCAAGGTGCCTTTCCCTGTTCTAACAATTCTTCCAGCTGCATTTTATCACGCAATGTATCCATGCACTGCCAGAATCCGTCATAACGGTACGCCTGCAATTGTCCTTCCTTTGCCAGCCGCTCTAACGGTTCCTTCTCAAAGGTTGTCATATCTCCTTCAATATAGTCGACAACCTCCGGCTCCAACACCATGTATCCGCCATTGATCCAGCCGCCATCTTCTTTATTCTTTTCCGCAAATGCATCGATCCGGCTGCTGTCGTTATCAATCTTAAGCACTCCAAATCTGCTTCCTGGCTGGATTGCCGTCATTGTAGCCATTTTTCCGCCCTTTCTGTGGAATTCCAGCAGTTCGCGGATATTGACATCGCACACACCGTCACCGTAAGTGAGCATAAAGGTCTCATTGCCGATATAGTCCTTCACACGCTTGACACGTCCACCGGTTAATGTGTTTAACCCGGTATCAATGATCGTCACCTTCCACGGTTCCGCCACATTGTTGTGGATGATCATGGAATTTTCCTTTGAAAAATCAAACGTGATATCCGAGCGGTGCAGATAGTAGTCCGCAAAGTATTCCTTAATGACATGCTGCTTATACCCTGCGCATATGACAAATTCGTTGAACCCGTAATAAGAATACTCCTTCATGATATGCCACAAAATAGGTTGTCCGCCTATTTCGATCATCGGTTTCGGTTTCAGATGTGATTCCTCTGAAATTCTAGTTCCAAATCCCCCCGCCAAAATTACTACTTTCATATTTTTTGTATACGACACGCTCTCTGCCAGCCGCTTTTCCTTTCTATATTAATGATTATTGCGTTTTTATTCATAATCTGACAATTTTACGATAATTGTTCCATCTATAACCTGAATGGAGCCTTCATCCGGGTAGGACGGCATGTCCCGCACCTCATCGCGCGCCATCCACTCCTGTGTCTCCTCATATCCGGCGTACTCCGGGGAGAATCCCAGATATTTTGCCGTAATATATATCAGAGAATTATATCCCAAATTAGATTCGGATCTTCCTCCCACGATAAATGTATCACCCACGAGACTTCCCAGACTGTTCGTGCTGTCCGAAACCTGCTGTCCCACAATAACTACTGGCATATCCTCTGTGTATCCCTCAACACTCTTGATCTGTGTTATCAGGGTCTGGCAATATGCCATATCATGATATTTGGTATACTCAAGCGCCATATAATTGCCGTTCGCATACCATATATATGTAATGATGACGGCAGCCATCGCAAGTGAAGCCACCCAGTTCATTCCGACATAGAACCCTCTGGCGCTGCGCAGATTCTCCCAGCAGGCATCAACCCACACCACGCAGAATATAAAGAAAAACACAACCGGATATGTCATCAACGTATAGCAGTAAGTGTCCGGTGCCATCACATAAATGAGAAACAGTGCAATCGGGAACACCACAAAACCGCAGGCTACGATCAGTTTATTCAGGTAATTTTCTTTTTTCAGTATCAGATAAGACCCCAGACCGGCTCCGAGTAAAAGCCATGTCACTTTAACCAGACGCTTTAGCGTACGGTTATAATTGATGCCCATAACATCTTCAAAGCCGAGTCCAAAAAATGATGCATAACACTGCTTCACGGATCCGATCAGCTGTGACAGCGTGATGCTCCCCATCGAGCTCGCGCCCTGATAGTCGGTGAGCTGTATTCCTGTTACGGCAAGAACTACCTTGTTGATCAGCAGATACGCCACTAATCCGGCTGCCATAACCGCGCAAAAACGCGCTACCATCAGCCAGAATGTCTTCCATGCCTCTTTTCCTGCCACATTGCCGAATGCCGCTTTTAAAATCACAGCGATCAGCAAAATGCATACCGTATTCGGAAAATATGCCTGATATGTTCCAAGCGAACATGCGATCAGCAACACCGCAACAACATTCCACATAATACTGCGCGGATACTTTATGGTAAGATATGCCGCAAGCACACTAAAAAAGATTGCAATCGAATAATACAGCGCAGAAAACATAAAAAAATACATAGAAATGACTGCCGGGAATACCGCGAACAATCCTCCTACAATTCCTGCCGTCAGGGGATTTCTTATCTCTAACGCTGAAACGATCAGTGCTGCCGACACAGCCAGAAGTAACAGCGAAATACAACCATTGAAAAGAGGAAAGGAATACGCGCCGCCCAAAACGGAATTCATGAACTGCCCCATCCACTTTAGGAACCATCTTCCCTGCTCAATACTAAGTCCAATCCCTCCGGGTGTATTTACCAGTTCATCATAATTATAGAGTTTGTTGGTAAATTGATAGAGATGTGCCATCAAGCCCAAAATGACTGCACAAAAAAATGCGGCTTTTACCTCTGCACGCAGCTTGCTGTACCATTGGCGCATGCATTGTTCCGGCATTTTCCACTGAGCTGTATCCATTATAATCCTCCCAGATCCTTATATTCTTTATATTATCCCCTATTGTATCAAAAAACCGCTGTATGTGTCAAACCTTCTGCTCTATTGGCCAGTTGCAGTTTTCAAGGATCCATAATAGAACTTCCTATAGAGCAAAAAAGCCGCTGCGGCTTTCACGCCCGCAGCGACTCCTTTTTTATTTTTCTATCCCTTCACCGCACCTGCTGCCATACCGTTTACCATATCCTTCACAAGGAAAAAATAAAGAATGACGATCGGCACTGCGATAAACACGCTTCCCGCCGCAAATCTTGCGAATTCCGTCTCATCCAGGCTCATCAGCCCCACCGCCACGGTATACAGATCCTTTTCCTTGAGCAAAAGCTTTGGCAGGATAAAATCGCTCCATGGCCAGGTAAACGAGGAGAGCGCCGTGTATACGATGATCGGCTTTGACAGCGGCAGATTGATTTTCGTAAACACCTGAAAATTAGTTGCCCCGTCGATTCTTGCAGCCTCATCTATCGCTTTGGGGATCGTGTCAAAAAATCCTTTCTGCGTCAGATACCCCATCGGTGCACCTGCGCTGTAGATCAGGATCAGCCCCCAGAGATGATTGATCAGGTTAAACTGCGTCATCAGAAGATACACCGCGATCATTCCCATAAAAGACGGGAACATCCCAAGCACCATCGTGGTTTTCATCATCGGTTTGCGCGCCCCAAACGTAAAGCGCGACATTGTGTACGCCGTTAAGATCACAAGAAAGGTTCCGAGGATACAGCTCCCCGATGCCACGAACAGCGTGTTGAAAAACCATCTCGGATAGTTGTATAGTGCCGTGTCCGTAAACAGCCGCCCGAAACTTGCCAGGCTGTATTCCGCCGGGAAAACCCCGTCAAACGAGTAGATGGTTCCCGACTTTGAAAAGGATGCCAGTATCAGCCAGAGGCATGGAAAGAAAAACACAAATGCCACTATGATCAGGATCAGATAGGTAACGCCAGCATCCAGCGCTTTTCCCACGGCGATGCGCCGCTTTTTTTCTGCTTTTCGACTCATTGGAATGTATCCTCCTCCCTGTAGGATGGTGACTTTATGTAAACCATCAGTGAAATTGCGGACGTGATCAAAAAAATGATCAGACTGATTGCCGCACCAATGCAGTAATAGTTGTTATCGATGGACAGATTGTAAAGCCAGTTGATCAGCAGATCCGTATCGCTTGCAAGGAAATAGCCGTCCATGTAAAGTCCTCCCCGCAGAAAATAGAAAATGCCAAAATTATTAAAGTTTCCGATGAACTGTCCGATCAGCACCGGCATCGTCGAGAACAGGACAAACGGCAGTGTCAGCTTGGCAAACTGCTGGAAGCGCCCTGCGCCGTCAATACGTGCCGCTTCATATAAGGAAGTGTCTCTGTTGGAGAGGATCCCTGTCGCAAGCAGCATGATCGACGGTGTGCTGATCCAGCAGTTGACGAGAAGTCCGATCAGCCGCGCCATCCATTTCGCATCCAGATCCAGAAAACCGACCGCCGTGCCGCCGGATGCCACGATCATCTGATTGATGGGGCCGCCGTAAGAGAACATAAACTTAAATGCCAGCAGGGTGATAAATCCCGGGATCGCGTATGCCAGCACCGGGAATGCCCGCCAGATGGCTTTTCCCTTCACACAGTCCTTGTCCAAAAGCAGTGCCAGCCCAAGCCCCGCAAAATAGTTGAGCGCCGTGGAGACAACCGCCCACACCACGTTCCACCCCAGTATGTGAAAAAATGTCGGTGCAAACTGTGTCAGTGTCAGTAGCTTTTTAAAGTTGGCAAGCCCGACCCAGTCGATGAGTTCCGGCGGCACAATATCACCGCCGTAGTCTGTAAATGCGATCAGCACCATAAAAATGATGGGCAGAATATTAAAGACAAAGACGCCGATAACCGGCAGTGCCAACACTGTCACATAAAACTTTTTATCCAGCAGTTCTGCTGCCTCCTCCTTAAGAGAAAGGATCCGCTTTCCCTGCTGCAGCCGTTTCTGCATCCGGTAGACATCCCGCACGTTACCACAGTAAATACACACAAACGCCGCGATCACGATCCATGCAAAAATCCCCATCAGCAGCATGATAACGGAATTGTCTCCCTCTATGTCGAGCCATGCGTCGCCCTTTGTCGTGCCCAGTGTAAAGAAGCCCGCAAGGTCTGTAAATCCGCGCACAGCCATATAAGATACCATCAGAACTTCTATCAGGAAAAACAGGATGCCTTTGCCCTTTGCACCATAGCGAAACTGTCCTGCCCCCATGATCACCATTGATAATTTTACATTTCCGCTGCTGTCACGTAACCAGGCGGCAGCGCGATCGATTTTTTGCCTCATACCGCTCTCTCCATACTTACTTCAACGTATATATCGCATCATAAATCTGTGTATCCATCTGCTCCAACCCTTCCTTTAGGGATGACAGATCTTTGTATTTTTTCTCGCCCTCACTGCGGAATGCATCCTTCGCCAGATCGGTAAAAAATGTCTGCGCCGGAGTCCATATCTGCGCCACCTCTGAGATAGAAGGCATCAGCACAATGTTTCCGTTTTCAAGATTGGCATAGAGCATCGCAGAGACTCCGCCTGCACTCTCCGCAACATCCCCGCGCGCCGGAGCAATGCCGAGCATCTCGCTGCGCTTTTCCACCATCTCGTAGTCCGTCGCAAAATCCACAAACGCCAGGCAGGCATTCGGCGCCTCGGTATATGCGCTGATGGCATAGCCGTTGATTCCACCCATTGCCTTCGTGTCAATGAGTGTCGGGGCGCTCTCGGTCAGATCACCGCTCTCGGGAAGTTTTGGAAGCGTCGTCATGACAAGATTCTCTTTTGCGCTCTCCTCTGCCTCTGCGGCGCTCATCCCTTGCGACTCATATTCCTGGATCAGTTCATCGAGAAATGTGGAATAGACATCCGGTGTCGACAATGTCGCAAAGTAAGTTCCATCCGCTAATTTGCTGTAAGCGTTGGTCGTGATCGTATCATCGATACACTCCTCATTCATCACGCCCGCCAGCTGCTGTAATACCCATGCACCCTTTTCGGCTTCCCCGGCTGCAAATCCGATATCTTCCGGGTTCGTGTTGTCATCCCCGAACACATAACCGCCGTAGGAGAATAAAAATCCACTGGAAAAATACACATCATAGAGGGATTTCATATAGCCGTACTGCGCGCTATCCGCCTCGTGTCTGGCAATGGAATACGCATACATGTCATTCCAGTTCTCAACCATATCCGGCACACCGTTCCCGTCGTCATCCCATGTGCTCTCCCAGTCCTCCGGCAATAAATCCATGCGGTAATACAGCATCGGCGCCTGCACATTGACCGGCACGCCACAGTAATACGTCGTCCCGTCCACTTCCGTCTCATATGCCTTCCACGCGCTCTCCGGTATCTGGTCATAGCAGGATAACTCCTCGACCGGAAGCGGATAAATGTGCTTGCCCTTGGCATACTGCATAATGACATCATTCGCCTGATATAACACATCCGGTCCATACCCGTAAGGGCCATCGTTGGCAAGGTCTAAGTACTGGTCCATATTGGCGTCCACCGCCGTGATTCCGTACTCCGCGTAAGCCTCATTAAATGCCTCGATCAGCTCTGCAAAATACCCCTTCGAAATTGCCGTATCATTTTCAAGCACACGGATCGTCACATTCTGCTCCAGTTCGCCGTCAAAGACGCCGCTTAACGCGGTGGTGCTTTCTTTTGCCGTTTCCTTTGCCGCTTCCTTTGTCTGCGTCCCCTCGCTGCCCGCACATCCAGCCACCGTCGTGACCATCATGGCAAGCAGTAATACCATAGCTGTTTTTTGTTTCATAGCTTCCCTCTTTTCTGCGGAATCCCCGCGCTTCGCTCTATTTTCACTGCAAGTGTTCTCTTAAAATGATATAACCCTCTGCCTCCACACGGATTGCCGCGTACGTCCCTTTGTCCACTGTCAAAGGCTCAGCGTCTGCGCGGTTCTCCGATAAAATCTCGAAATTCCCGCCGACCTTTTCTCTGGTCTGCTGCATTTTTCCTGTCATGTTGATGTAGAGTGTCACGCACTCCCCGTGGATCTCGCGCCGGATACCAAGCATTCCATCTCTCGCAAAAATCTCTACATCGCCATCTGCGATCGCCCTGCTGCCGCGGATATGCGTAAGCTCTATCACCTTGTCAAACACTTCCCGGTTCCAATGTGCGCTCTCCCAGTCAAAGCACCTTCTGGAATCCGGGTCGTAACCGCCCGGTGTGCAGATTTCTGTTCCGTAGTAGATGCACGGTGCACCCGGAAATACCATCTCTAACGCCAGCGCTGCCATAAGCCGGTTGGCATTTTCGCCGACCTCCGAGAAAAAGCGGTGTGTGTCATGGGAATCCAGCAGATTTAACATCATCCGGTTTACCGGCTCCATGTTGCGCATCAGATTGGAAGAAAGTTTTTCCGCCATCTGCTTCGCGTCAAACCGCTCTCTGGCAAAATAGTCCAGACACGCTTTGGTGAACGCATAGTTCATAATACTGTCGTACTGGTC
>CAVCFM010000353.1:0-3091 GCA_963601305.1 bacterium
CCTGCCCGTTTTGCATGACGGCGGCCTGCAATATGAACCATCGGCACCTTTGACCAATATGCCTGATAGACATAGAAGCTGTCCTTTCTGGTCTTGCGGTCCATCGTGACAAGTCCCTTATTGTTGCGTCCACGGACACCGCCCTCATTGCGGGCAGCACAGCCAAAGTCAAACATATTCCACACATGTGAGGACCAGATCCACGGACGATCCTCGAATACCTGTGCCATGTGCTCATGATACAATGCCTGATACTCTTCTGTATAATCCTTGCACTGCGGTGTGTTGCTGTGCCAGTTGATGATTCCCTCACAGCCGTACTCGGACATACCAAGGCAGATGTCCGGATGATCTGCATGGAACTTATCCATCCACGGGCCGTTTTCTTCCATCTTTCCTCCATACCATCCAAAGTAATGGTTGTAACTCTCCAGATCCGTGATACGGTGCATCGGTCCGTCGACCGGAGTGTTGGAGACATGTGCGATCGTGGTCAGACGGGTCGGATCTAACTCCTTACACAGCTTTTCAAGATCATGATGACAATCCACAAGCTCCTGACAAATACCACCGATGAGAATTTCATTGGAAATTCCCCAGAACATGATGGATGGGTGGTTATAGTTCTGGATGATCAGCTCCTTCATCTGACTGCGGCAGTTCTCATGAGCAGCCTCTCCCTTTTTAAATACACTGATAAACGGGATCTCAGCCCATACTGCAAATCCCAGCTCGTCGCAGGCATCGTAGAAATCCTGGCTGTGCTGGTAATGTGCCAGACGGATCGTATTTGCACCCAGTTCTTTTATAATTTTTGCATCCTCATAATGCTCCTCGGCTGTCAGTGCATTTCCCTCATACACGCGATCCTGATGGCGGGAAACTCCGCGCAGCGGAGTCTGCACTCCGTTGATAAAGAATCCTTCGTCCGGTGTCACTTTGAACTTTCGCACACCAGTCTTTGTGCAAATCTCATCCACTGCCTCATTGTTGCGCTGCAGAATTGCTGTGACAGTATAGAGGTTCGGCTCGTCCATGCTCCACAGCTTTGCATCCGGAACATAGATCGTAACCTCTGTGTCATCATACGGGCGCGCTGCGGAAGCGACCTCCCTTCCACATCCATCCTCCACGCGGTAAAGAACGGTCAATGACTCGTCCCCGTTGGTCACAAAGCTTTTAACGGTAAAATCTGCACCGCCGTCTTCCGTCGGGACAGACGTCACCATCATACCAGGACCGCCATAATAGTCGAGGTCAAAATGAGCCTCCGGCACGCTGATAAGGTTGACACCGCGGTACAATCCGCCATAAAAAGTGAAATCTGCGGAAGCCGGATACATCGACGGGGTATCCTCATTGGAAACCTCGATCGTCAGCTCGTTCTCACCCTCATGGCACAGATCTGTGATATCTGCACGGAATATGGAATAGCCGCCCTCATGTGTGACAGCCTCCTGTCCATTGACCTTAACCACAGCTGCCAGCGCTGCCGCCAGCACCTCCACATAGACGCGTCCACCGGCTAACGGCTGCTTTGGCTTTTGGAATGTGTGTGTATACACGCCGGTCGTGCGCAGGTAGCTGCCATTTCCATCGTTTCCATCCACCGCATTCCATGTGTGTGGAAGTGTCACCTGCTCTGTGGCACGCTCTCCCTTCGGGAAAGACAATGTCCAGTTTTCATTTAAAGAAATTATGTTTCTCATAAAAAATCCTCCTTCAGAGATTATCGATGTTTCTTAATTATATAAGTGTAATATTGATACTATTTTTCTTCTGCTTCTGCCTTAAGTGCAGCCACCTGTGCCTGTACCTCCTCCATTTTTTCTTTGCTAAGCGGGTAGAACTTCATAGCGATCAGGTTCGCGATCCATCCCAGGAATGGCAGAATAAAGTACATGACTACTAAAAATCCAAACAGACCGGTGGTCATCTTTGAATCCGGACCAGGCTGTACTGTCGTGTAACCGATTGCAACAAGACCAAGTGAGATGATCGTTGTAGCCAGCGAAGAGATCAGCTTATCCACAAAGCTGAACAGTGTGCCCATCATACCCGGAACATAAAGACCAGAGCGGGCAGCCTCATAATCTGCACAGTCTGCGATCATCGGAATAACGATTCCGCCGGACAGGCTCTCTGCACAATACAGCGCACAGTACAGAGCGACAAATACGATAGACAATGTGCCGCCAGCCAAACTGGTTCCAGTCGCAAAGCTGTAAATAGCAATTACAAACATGATACCACAAATTCCCATATCCAAAAGTGTGTAATTCACAAGTGCCTTCTTCATACCCTTCTTAGCCGCATACGCAGTACCGATCGTGGCTGCAATGACTGTCGGAATGGTAACGATTGCAGAGGTTGTACCGTACAGTGCATAATTTCCCATCAGAGCTCCGAACAGCACTGCCATCAATACAGAGTTTGACTTGACATTTGCCGCCAGTTTGTCGGAAGCTGCTGAGACGATCAGCATCTGGATTGCTTTGTTTCCCTTTAATACCCCGACATAGTCCTTGAAACTCAACTTCTGGTTTTCACTGTTGGCTCCAAAATATTCTGGACGGTCATGACCCCAGATTCCGATAACTGCCAGTAATGTCAGGACAGCGGAAACGATGATCGTCAGATAGCAGAAATCCTTAAAATAACCGACTGTAAAATCACCATGTTTTGCAAACAACGGACCGGATGCGATCATCGGCAGGATAGCCCAGACAACACAGCCAAAGATGCTGTCCCACAGGCTGAATACCGGGCGCTGCTCCGGGTCATTGGTCAGACAGGACTGACCTGCCTTGGTGCAGGCTGTCTGGAAAGTATAACCGATAATGTAAACGGCATACATCAGGATGTAATAGATCAACCGGAATTTCTGAGGCACCAGATGAACCGTTCCATAGATGATAAGAACGCTCACTGCCAGTATCAGGTTTCCAAGGATCATGAATGGACGGAATTTTCCGAATTTTCCATTCGTGCGGTCGATAAAGAATCCTACGATCGGATCTGTGACACCATCCCATAAACGGATGGCAGTGGAGATAATTCCGATGATTGCAACCCCAAGACCAGCAATGCC
>CAVCFM010000354.1:0-2463 GCA_963601305.1 bacterium
ATCTTGCTCTTTAAGGTGCTCATCATACCCTTTTTGATCGCGCCGATCAAGGTAGAGCTGAGTCCCTCGTAAAGCTTTAGAATGACATTGCCCACGAATGCCTCACAGACGATCACATCCGCCTCGCCCTTCGGGATCTCCCTTGCCTCGATACTTCCCACAAAGTTAATGTCCTTACATTCCTTGAGCAGTGGGTAAGTCTCTTTTACTAAGGCATTGCCCTTCTCTTCTTCCGCGCCGATATTGACGATCGCCACACGCGGCTTCGACACACCGAGCACATTCTCCATATAGATGGAACCCATCTTGGCAAACTGGACTAAGTGTGAGGATCTTGCATCCACATTTGCGCCGCAGTCTATCAACAGGGACACTCCCTTTTCCGTCGGTATGAGCGGTGCCAAAGGCGGTCTCTCAATTCCTTTGATACGCCCTACGATCACCTGTCCTCCTACAAGGATCGCACCGGAACTTCCCGCCGACACAAAAGCGTCCGCTTCTTTTTGTTTTACCATATTCATCCCCACAACAATTGAGGACTGTTTTTTCTTGCGAATGGCATTGACCGGAGGCTCTGCTGTCTCGATCACCTCGCTCGCATGTACCACGGTAATCTGATCCTTGGGATATGTGTATTTTTCCAGTTCTGCCCGGACTACATCTTCCTGACCGACCAGGAACACATGAATATCACTCCGCGTATTCACCGCATCCACAGCACCCTTTACCGGTTCTGCCGGAGCGTAATCGCCACCCATCGCATCCAGGACAACCCGCGTCGTCTTAGACAACTCACTCTGCTGCATATATACTCTCCATCCTTTTTGTTCCTCGGGTCTTCCCAAGAAATTCCTATATCAAAATATACTATAAGTCCCTGTATAAATCAATACGAAAAAATATGTGATTTAATTATAATATTCGCGGTTGCGTTCTTCCTCTGCCGCTGCATCCTCCGGTGTCATGTATTTGCGGAACACCTTTTCCAAGATCAGGTTCGCAAGCAGCATATAACAGGACGGAACTACCAGTACCAATACCGGGATTGCCATAAACATCGCTACTGCCACCGCCAGCACCACAAAGATCATACCGGTCTTCGGCAGATTTGCCACAGCCATAAATCCAGCATTTTTCAAAATCGCCTTTGTTCCGTTCTCGAATCTGGCGAGATACGGGAAAATGTAACATGCCCACAGCACAACCAGCACGATAAAGATCACAAACACGATATAGATCATGCCAATCTTCTCTCCCTCGGAGGCAAAACCGTACATGATCCACGCATCCAGTGCAAAGAGCAGGACGATCGTCGTAAGGATCATCGAAATCACTGCCGCCTGCTTAAAATTCGCCTTGAACGAATCCCAGAACTCACGCCAGACATATCCTCTGCCGTGGCGGATGGTCTTATTCACTACATAATATAAAGCCGTTGTGGCAGCTCCCGCCAGAACAGACGTCGGGATACACACCACATACAAAAGCGCTGCTCCCGCCTCGTAAGCGACATACGCTGCAAACGCCATCGGCATACAGCAAAACATCCACAGCACATTGACCGCACAGCAGTCGATGACCTTGTTCATTCCCTGAAAAAACTTATTATCTAAATTAAAAATTTCTCCCATACCTGCTCCCTCTCTTCCTTACAATAGCTAATCGCGTCTGAAGAGATCTCTTGTATACACTTTACTTTCCACATCATCCAGACAAGGATCATATCTGTTTGCAATAATTGCAGCCGACTGTATCTTAAATTTTTCGAGATCATTTACAATCTCAGATCCAAAAAAGGTTGTTCCGTTCTCTAAAGTCGGTTCATATATGATCACCTTTGCTCCTTTGGCTTTAATCCGCTTCATAACGCCCTGAATACTGCTCTGGCGGAAGTTGTCAGAATTAGACTTCATGGTAAGACGGTAGACACCGATCACCACTTCCTTTTCCATCCTGGCATCAAAGGCTGTCTCCCCGTCGTAATCATAGTAACCTGCCATCCGGAGAACACGATCCGCAATAAAATCTTTTCGCGTGCGGTTGGATTCCACAATGGCCTCGATCAGATTTTCCGGCACATCTGCAAAATTTGCCAGCAGCTGTTTTGTGTCTTTCGGAAGACAATAACCACCATAGCCAAATGATGGATTATTATAATGCGTTCCGATACGCGGGTCAAGACATACCCCGTTAATAATCTCCTGCGTATTTAATCCCTTAGACTCTGCATATGTATCAAGTTCATTAAAATAGGACACCCGGAGCGCCAGATATGTATTCGCAAAGAGCTTTACTGCTTCCGCCTCTGTAAATCCCATAAACAGCGTATCAATATTTTTCTTGATTGCTCCCTGCTGCAAAAGCCCTGCAAATACACGGGAAGCCTTCACAATATGTGCATCCTTTGTATCCGTGCTTACAATAATACGTGATGGATACAGATTATCATACAATGCCTTCGAC
>CAVCFM010000355.1:0-3585 GCA_963601305.1 bacterium
GGTTAGATAACGCGATTCCAATACAAATCAGCACATAGCTGATGATAAAATACAAAATGCAGAGTCCGAGGCTTTTCGGCAATGCCCCGATCCACAGCTCATCCATATCCAAAAGCTCACTGAATACAAATCCCACCACAAAACTTAAAAGGTAGGCCGGCACAAATTTTTTGCGCATGATCATAAGACTCGCCACCAGAATTGCCTGAAAAATATATGTCCAGGTTCCAAGGGACAAATGCGGCAGCACCTCCGAAAATGCATACGGCACGCTGGAGATTGCTGAGATTCCGGCCCCCGAATAAAGCATCAGCACGACACCCAGACTGTTGATAAAAACAGTTATCAGCAGGGCGAATTCCCCGCGAAAAACCTGACGCTCCGATATATGTTTCTGTTCTTCCATCTCTTCTGTTTCATTTTCTCTCATGTTTGTTATAAATCCTTTCCGGCAGCTGATTGCTTTGCCACAAACCAATTTACTGCAATTTTCCGGAAATAACAAGCATATTATTCATCTATCTTTGATGGTTCTCCATCTATGTCCGTGATGGTTGACGCTGCCTCACTGCCGCCATCCGCTGTGTTGGTTGTCCCATTTCCGATACTGTTGGTATCCTCATCAATCTCCATCTTCATCTCCTGGATCTTGTTGTCTAACGACACAGCCTTCATGATCCGCACCTTATCTTCCGGCGAAAACATGCCGATCGCCTTCATCAGACTTCCGACACAGTCTCTGTTCACCACCAGGCTGCCTTTTTCCTTATCGCAGACAAAGGTTACTCCGTTGTAATCAATGATGCCATCTTCCGCCAGATAGGAATAAGGCGCTCCCTCTTCGATCTGATGCTGCGGCAGTTTGGATAAATCCCCGTAAAACGTTTTTCCATTGGAAGCCGCCTTAGTTGCTCCCTCGTAAAAGCTCTGAATTTCTTTTTCACTTGTAATCTCCATTGACCTAAAAAATAATCTCCTCTGCCAATTCATTGTGCGGATTTGCCCTATCCGCCTGAAAAATTTCAATCCCGTGGATATCGCTGCTGCGCTCGGTAAACGCCGGGAACAAAAATCCACACTCCGGCTTTCCCGCCTCGTAATCCCCGTGCACCGGGCAGATCGCACAGATGAGGAACTTGTATACCTCCTCCGACTCCCACAGACTCTCCTTATCGCTCGCCTTCTGCGGCACATCGTAGCTTCCATGGAAAAAATATGCTGCGTAGGGCTTTCCGCTCTGATAATGCTCGCCGATCACCTCATAAAACACATCCAGCAGCGCATCGTTTTTCAGATCACATTCCCGCAAAGCCATCAGAAGCTGCCACGTACTGCCCGCCTTTTCATCCTCCGCCTTAAAACGGTAATCTTTTAAGTTCACATTGGTCTCAGAAAAAGGAATTGCCTTGGCGATCGCCAGATTTTTCTCCTGCTCTGTGGGCGACAATTTCAAAAAATGTGTGTTAAATGTCCCCTCTACAAAGCCCTCCTCATCAAAATATGCCCCTGCGATCCGGTCAAAGCAATTTCTTTTTAACGTCATGCGCCTGGTAAGCTCCAACATGTCTTCCCGGTTAATTTTTCCCATTCCTGCTCTCCTTGTCCTTAAATCCGTTTCATCATCCAGTACGCATCCGCGTAGCTTCCGTCTTTGTATTTCATGTTGTTCGGGAATGTCCCGTACACCTCAAATCCCATTTTTTTGTACAGCGCGATCGCCCGCTCGTTATCTGCCACTACCTCGAGTTCTATCTGCTCTAACCCATGTTCCTTTGCGGTCTGACACAGTTTTTCTATCATGACGCTGCCGATGCCAAGCCCCGTGTATTTCTGATACAAGGCAATTCCCATACTGGTTCTGTGACGGTAGCGTGCGCTCCCCATTCCCATCAGCGAACAGTTTCCTACATATGCACCGTCCAGCAGACCGATAAGCATCAGATTATCCGCCGAGTCATTCTGTCTTTTGATAAATGCACGCTCTTCCTCCAGCGTCATCGTAATCTCTTCCGGCTCCCTTGTCAGAAATTTCGTCTCCCCGCAGGTGGTCTTTAAATACTCTAACAGCATCCCTGCCTCATCTTCGGTGGCATTTCTAAGGACCAGTTCATGACCGTTTAAATCATAGGTACTTGCCTCAATTTTCATGATCTCATCCTCCATGTTCTCTCGCCTGTTCTACTGCATATTGCGGTATTCCTTCGGTGACATACCGGTATGTTTCCGGAACAGCCTGCAAAAATATCCGGTGTTCTCATAGCCGACGCAATCCGCAATGTGTGATATCTTATCGGAAGTCTGCCGGAGCAGCTTGCAGGCAATCATAATCCGGTATCTGATCAGATAATCCACCGGTGCAATACCAATGTTGGCACGAAAATACCGCAATGCCGTGTTTTCGCTGATGCTAGCAATGGCAGCTATATCTCTCAGACTTATATTTTCCATATAATGTGCCTGAATGTATTCTATCATAATCATCACCTGGTTGTGTGAAAAGGCAGCAGACGTTTCCTGCCTGTCTGCTGTGAGCATTGGTTTCATCTGTTCAAACATAAGCAGCCACGCTTCCGAAAGCAGATTCCTAATCTTCAGTTCATTATAATTTTCTGTGTCTAAACGGTCAAACATTTTTTCAAGTAAGTCAAGCACCTGTGCCTGCCACTCGACCTCTTTCTTCAGTATAAAAAATGGCAACGCCGATCGCTCAACGGGTGCCACATATTTCTGGTAAATCACAGTATTCGTCGATGCGATAAACTCTGGCGAAAACACGATATTAGGCATCACTCCATACCGTTCTGCGTAAAACTGATGCAGGATCCCTCCATTGATAAAAACGGCCTCCCTTTCCCGTAGCGTAAACGCATGCTGCTCAATACGGCAGTCAACCGTTCCCTCAAGAATATACACAATCTCAAACTCGTTGTGCCAATGCCAGTTTATCTGACCGTTATAGAATTCTCTAGTATCATCGACATAATATTGCAACGGAAAATCCAGCTTACCATGCTGTCTGGTTTCCCGCAGATCGTCCGATGTCAAAATACTTTGCATTTCGCGCTCTCCTTTTGGTGAGATAGTACCATAAATATATGAAAAAGTCCAATTTTTTCCTTTTTGAATGATGATATAATAACAAAAGTTATATTTTTAAGAAAGGATATCACAGATGAAAAACAATTATCAAAAAACCATTTATGCCTGCTTTATCGGCTATGTCGTGCAGGCAATCGTAAACAATTTTGTTCCATTACTGTTTTTAACCTTTGAGACAACCTATCAGATCCCGCTTGGTCAGATTACCATGCTGATCACGATTAATTTCGGGATCCAGCTGCTCGTGGATCTGCTATCCGCCGGATTTGTAGACAAAATCGGCTACCGGACTTCCATTCTGATCGCCCACGCCGCTTCGGCAGCCGGGCTTCTCGGACTAGCGATTTTGCCGGAGCTTCTGCCAAGCGCCTATGCCGGACTTCTCATTTCCGTCACCATATACGCGCTGGGCGGCGGACTGATTGAAGTGCTGATCAGCCCGATCATGGAAAGCTGCCCCACAGATAATAAAGAGCAGGCAATGAG
>CAVCFM010000356.1:0-2652 GCA_963601305.1 bacterium
GACAAGGATATCATCGGACAGATCGCAGAGCAGTCAGGGTTATCACCGGAGTATATTCAGGAAAATGCTGAGTTATCTCCAAAGAGAGGGCTATTTGCCTATGCATTTTCCGGTCGCGATATCACGGGAAAATCAGTGGAAGATATGGTGTATGAGACACAGCGAAAGGTGATCCTGGATATTGCAGAAAAAGAGGACTGTGTAATTATCGGAAGAAATGCTGACTTTGTGCTAAGGGACAGAGCGGATGTCCTGAATGTTTTTATCCATGGGGATATGCCGGAGAAAATGAAACGCATCTGTCAATTGTACAATGTTACGGAAGCTGATGCAGCAAAAATGATGGCAGATATCGATAAACGCCGTATGACCAATTATAATTTTTATACGGAACAAAAATGGGGAATGGCAGGCAATTATACGCTGGCCTTAAATAGTTCACAGTTAGGATATGAGATGTGTCAGCGGATGATCATCGAGTGTGTAAAATAAATAGAATCAGCAAAATATGTAGTGCCACAAATCATGAAAAATCGTGATCTGTGGCACATAACATAATGAGTTTGAAATTATAATATCTTATTCAAAAGGAATTACTGCACCGTCGTAGGTATCGTTGATGTACTGTTTGATCTCATCAGATTTTAATACGTTTACCAGTGCCTGGATGCCAGGATCATTTTCGTGTCCCTCTTTGACAGCGATGACATTCACGTAAGTCTGAGCTGCCTCAGAATCGGATGTCTCGTAAGCGATGGCATCGTTTGCAACGGAGAAGCCTGCCTCAAGAGCATAGTTTCCGTTTAATACGACGAAAGCAACTTCCGGTACGACACGTGCAACCTGTGCTGCCTCTAACTCTTCAAATGTAACATTGTAAGGGTTCTCTTCAATGTCATTGATGGTAGCGGTAAGTCCGGCACCGTCTTTTAAAGTGATGACACCGTTGTCCTGTAACAACAGAAGAGCTCTTGCCTCGTTGGTGGTATCGTTCGGGATGGCAATGACATCGCCCTCAGCTAATTCAGAGAGGTCACTCTTGGTTCCCGGGTAGATACCGAATGGCTCGTAGTGGATACCGCCTGCATTGACCAGATGAGTACCTTTTTCCTCGTTAAACTGCTCTAAGTAAGGAATGTGCTGGAAGTAGTTTGCATCGAACTCGCCGCTCTCTACGACATCGTTTGGAATGACATAGTCATCGAATACGGTAATCTCAAGATCCCATCCCTGCTCTGCTAAGATTGGTTTTGCCTGCTCTAAGATCTCAGCGTGCGGAGTTGCGGAAGCAGCTACGGTAATGGTACCGCCCTCGGTGGAAACAGCTTCCTCTGTGCTTTCCACATCAGCAGCTGCGGATTCGGTAGCGGCTGCAGCCGGCTCATTTGTGGTTGTAGCATCAGCAGCCGGCTCATTGGAGCTGCCGCATCCTGCCAGGGCGCCAACGGTTAATACACCAACTAAAATACTTGTTAATACTCTCTTTTTCATAATCATCCTCGTTTCTGCACACGCGTGGTGTGCGATAAATTTTTTACATTCTCCTCATTTGCCCGGGTTATTTACGTTTGTCCAGACGGGATGCCAGGCGCATGCCAACAGTCTGGAAAATCTGTACCAGTACGATCAGTAAAACAACGGTCACGATCATGATGTCCGTCTGCCAGCGATAGTAGCCGTAACGCACAGCCAGGTCGCCGAGACCGCCGCCGCCAACTGCTCCAGCCATGGCGGAATATCCGAGTATGGTACCGATTGCAATGGTGCTTCCCACGATAAGGGAAGTTCTCGCCTCCACAAGGAGGACTTTTGTGATGATGGTAAAAGTACTTGCACCCATAGAGCGTGCCGCCTCAATGACACCGGCGTCCACTTCCTTGAGGGAAGACTCTACCATTCGTGCAATGAAAGGAATTGCGGCAACCACAAGAGATACGATGGTGGCTGTCGGGCCATAACTTTTTCCGATCAGAGCTCTGGTAAAAGGAATCAACAGGATCAGCAGGATCAAAAACGGGATACTGCGGATAATGTTGGAGATCGCATCCAGTATCTTGTAGCAGACTGCGTTTGGCTTGATGCCGTCCTTGTCTGTCACGGCAAGCAGGATGCCGACCGGCAGACCGAATAAATAACCCACTGCCGTGGAGGCTATCACCATGTATAAGGTCTCACCAATTCCTTTTATGATCATCTGCGTAACTTCACTCGTCCACATCGCCGGTCACCTCCTCAATCTCTAATCCCTTTTCTACGAGATACTGTTCCATTTCCTGTTGCAGGCCACTTTCCTGTGGGAGACCTAAGATCATCTCGCCCTTTGCGACGCCGCCCACATTTTTCGTGTCTGCGCGAAGAATATTTACCGGTACACCGAATTTTAAAACCATATTGGCGATGACAGGTTCAAACGCTGAGTTCTCAGAGAACACGATACGAAGCTTTTTATCGCCTGCAAGCCGGTCAAGCTGACGGCTCTCGCCCTCCCAGGTGGCGTCTCCTTCCCAGCTGCCCTCCGGCCGGTCTTTTAAGATCAGATCCCGGGCTACTTTGGACTTTGGATGGTTGAAGATATCCTCCACCTCACCCTGTTCCACGAGCTGACCGTTCTCGATGATCGCCACATGGCTGCAGATCTCACGGATCACGGAC